>DATMYU010000151.1:0-7232 GCA_035560775.1 Desulfosporosinus sp. | reverse complement strand
TATATTAACATTATTGAGTTAGGCACTGAGGTAACGTTAATAATTAAAAATATCTCGGCCTATGAACTGAATATTTCGTCTGATGAGCTGATGGAGCGTTTTAAAAGGGGCGATGAATCCAGAAGCAGCCAAGGTAGTGGGTTAGGCTTGTCGATTGCCAAAAGTCTGATAGAAATTCAAAAAGGGAGGTTTAATATCGAAATAGATGGGGATCTATTTAAGGCTATAATACGAATGACCTCATGAAGTGGGCGTGGACGTAGTGCCTGGGCTGGCCTTTGGCGATCACGGTGAAAAGGGTATGGGTGCATAGCTATGGTTCAAGATAAAGCGTTTTGCAGGAAGCTGTGCGGAGGATTCAACGGTTTTTAAGGAAGATCTGAAAATCAACAGTAAGGTAAAGTAAAGAGTTATCAGCAATTGTTTAGAGGTATACCCACAGCTTTTAGGTCTGTGGTTATACCTCTTCTCGTTCTGCGCTGTTCAAATGACAAGATTCTGGTATAATAACTAAGCACATCAGAAGAAAAGAATGAAGGAGATCTCTATGAACCGTTCTCAAGAACTTGGAGAAGAAAAGATCGGAAAGCTTTTACTGAAGTTTTCCATACCGGCTATTATTGGCATGCTGGTGAATGGTCTTTATAATATCGTGGATCGAATTTTTGTGGGTCGAGGAGTCGGTTCGTTGGCACTTTCAGGGATTGCCATCAGCTTTCCTATTACATTAGCTATTATGGCGTTTGGAATGTTAATCGGAATTGGCGCAACATCTGTGATTTCCATACGCTTAGGTCAACAGAGAAGAGAAGAGGCAGAACAGATTGTGGGGAATGCGTTTGTCCTGCTTGTTGGGATTACGCTGATCATCTCCCTCTTAGGCTACCTTTTTATGGATCCGCTGTTGGTCAGTTTTGGGGCAAGCGCAGACGTTCTTCCCTATGCCAAGGATTATATTCGAATCATCTTAATTGGCGCCGTTTTTCAATCGATTGGGTTTGGGATGAACAACTTTATCCGAGCGGAAGGAAACCCGAAGGCAGCCATGTATACGATGATCATAGGTGCGGCATTAAACACAATCCTAAATCCTATTTTTATCTTCGCTTTACACCTCGGCGTAGCGGGCTCAGCTTTAGCTACCGTTATATCCCAGCTGGTTACCTCTGTTTGGGTATTGTATTATTTTCTGGGAGATAAGGCGATGCTAAAACTCCGGCTGAAAAACCTCAAACTCAAATGGATTTTCGTTAGAGATATACTGGCAATCGGGATTTCTCCTTTCGCGATGCAGTTAGTCGGTAGTTTAGTGACGGTGTTCCTAAATAAAAGTTTGGCTAATTATGGTGGAGATATCCCAATCGCAGCTATGGGCGTTATCACTAGCGTTGCCATGCTTATTTTTATGATAATGTTCGGAATTGGACAAGGGGCACAGCCGATTCTAGGTTACAATTACGGAGCCAGAAACTATGATAGAGTTAAACAAACGTTAAAGTTAGCGGTGTTTGCTGCCACAGGTGTGATGACTTTGGGCTTTCTGATGGTGGAATTATTTCCTGTCGCGTTAATGTCTCTTTTCAGTAAAGATCCAGAACTAATCCGTGTTGGGGCAAACGGCATGCGTCTTTATTTGTTGATGCTACCGATCATAGGTTTCCAAGTGACTGTCGTAGGGTATTTCCAAGCAACGGGTAAGCCGAGAAAATCACTGTTTCTGAGCTTATCCCGTCAACTTGTTTTCTTAGTGCCCATGCTTTGGATTTTACCAAGGTTTTTTGGTCTAACGGGTGTTTGGTTAGCGGCTCCAGTTTCAGATTTAGCGTCTGCAGCTTTGACTGCCATATGGTTATATAATGACTTTAAGCAGTTAGGTCAGACGCATGGAAAAATGACCACAGAAGTTTAATGAACGAGAAAACTATCGGTGGAAAGGCTAGTTTTCCTCTCGTTCAATATGACGTTTTGTCAGGTTGCCTTTTTAAGTGCGTCTGTGATCATGACAGGAAAAGTGAGGGGAATAAAAACCTAAAGGATTAGTGGTATATGCAATTATTTATATAACATGGAAGGAAAAATATTTTTCCTGTCGAAATTCTTATAAGTATCAAAATAAGTTATACAATCAAAATACTCCATAATCAAAATAAACATAGGCAAACCTATCGAAAGGTAGAGGCGCAAAGCCACGGGTCTAAGGGTAGTACAGTGTACTACCACGATAGCCGGGTTGCAGAAATGTGCATTCTAAATGTCTATCTGCTGAGGGTTCGGCGGGTAGGCATTTTTTTGATGGAGAACAGGAGGGATATTTATAGTAATCAGAGTTTGACTTTACGTTCCAGGCAGTGTAACCATGTTCAAATAATAGTGCTTTGCGGATCCCGAGAATAAGAATCTGCTCCCATTTCTGGTCTTAAAAAGGCATGAACCTTGAGGTCATGTCTTTCTGGACGTTATAATACTAAATTGAAGTTGAATCGGAGGCAATTAACGTACTATCATTTAACCAACGCGATAGTAATTCTTGGATGAAGTAATCTAGTCGGTCTGATATAATTTAAGCAAGCCCAATCGCATCGCTTTAATTAAACGATAAGTCAGTGCTCTCTTGTAGGAGAGCTGCGTTAAGACTCTAAATTATAACTAGGAGGCAGTATGCAACCATTAGAACCGTTTTATGAAAAGAAGTTGACCTGTGTTTTTTGCGGTACGCGGTTTACTTCGCTGAGGGTACGTTCGCGCTTTGCGATCCCTTATCAAATTGATAGTGACTTTTGCCCTCATTATCGAGCAGGGAATTATAATCCTCATTTCTATTTTGTGAATGTCTGCCCAGAGTGTGGGTTCGCCTTTTCAGAAGAGTTTTCAGATGAATTTACAAAAGGTACTAAGGAAATTATTCGCGTTCAAATTACTGAGAATTGGACAAAAAGGAACTTTGGTGAGGTAAGGGATATCCAACAAGCTTTGGAATCTTATAAACTGGCTATATTAGCAGGGTCTCTAAAGAAAGAAAAGAATACTGTGTTAGCAGGACTTTGTCTTCGTCTGGCCTGGCTATATCGGGCGGAAGATAATCTGGAGCAAGAAAAGCGTTTCCTAGGATTGGCACTCAATGCGTATGAAGAAGCATTTGCTCATTCTGATTTTACAGGCACTTCAATGACCGAATTAAAAATTCTATTTATGATAGGAGAGCTGAGTCGTCGCTTAGGTCAATATAAAAAGGCTATCACTTACTTTTCTAAGATTATTCAACATAAAAACGCCAAAGACGAACAGAAAATGGTCAAATTGGCACGAGAACAATGGAGAGTGGTAATAGAGGAGAATCGTCAGGGAACTATTCAAGAGTGATTCCCTAGATAAGGGTAAAGGAGTGCCAAGTCTCAAAGAGTGATGAATACAGGGCTATTTTCTTCTGTCGCTGAAGAGTGATATAATCTAGATAATGAGCTTATCAAGGGATATGCAATAGCATACGGGAGGAATCAACCTTTGGAATTTAATCAAGTCATTGCCGAGGAGCTTGGTCTAAAGATAATACAGGTTAAAGAAGCGGTTAACTTATTGGATGGGGGAAATACCATCCCTTTTATTGCCCGCTATCGCAAGGAAGCAACTGGGGAACTTGATGAAAATGTGCTGCGCGATATTGTGGAACGTTTAGATTATTTGCGCCGATTGGACCAGCGGAAAACCGAGGTCCTGCGCCTGATTGACGAACAGGGAAAGCTGACGGAAGAATTGTCTGCGCAAATTACGGCGGCCACTGTACTTCAGGACGTCGAAGACCTCTACAGGCCTTATAAACAGAAACGCCGCACCCGGGCAACGATTGCCAAAGAGAAGGGTCTAGAGCCCTTGGCTATCTGGTTGTTAGCTCAATACATTAGGGGAGATCTTCAAGTAGAGGCAGAAAAGTATTTAAATGCAGAATTAGACGTGAATACTACAGAGGAAGCCTTGGCTGGTGCTATGGATATTATCGCAGAAACCATTGCGGATGATGCAGTATTACGTAAACGAATCAGGGAAGAGACCTTTCGCATAGCTGATGTGGTGGCCTCTGCTATGGCGAAGAAATCCAAAGAGCGCTCATCCTTCGAAATGTATTATGATTATCGAGAGCCCGTCCGAAAGATTCCACCGCATCGGATCTTGGCCCTAAATCGTGGGGAAAAAGAAGAGTATTTATCCGTGAAGATCGAAGCACCTCTAGAAACAATACATAGCATTATGGAAATGCGTTATGTCAAAACAGGTCCGTGTGCTCCTTTGGTCCAAAAAGCGGCTCTGGATGCCTATAAACGATTGATGGAGCCTTCTATTGAGCGGGAAGTGCGAGCTGAGCTTTCCGATCGAGCGGAAGAACAAGCTATTAAGGTGTTTGCTGCCAATCTACGACAGCTTTTGCTTCAGCCCCCGGTTCGCGGGAAAATGGTTCTAGGGTTAGATCCTGGATTTCGGACAGGGTGTAAGTGGGCGGTTGTGGATGAGACTGGAAAGCTCCTTCAGGTTGGTGTGATCTATCCCCATTCCGGGAAAAGCAAACGAGAAGAAGCAAAAGCTATTCTGCGCAAGACGATTGCCGAGTACAATGCCAATATAATTGCTATCGGGAATGGTACAGCATCAAGGGAAACAGAAGAAGTCGTGGCTGAAATGATTCAGGAAGACGGGATTTCCACCGAATTTATCCTCGTGAGTGAAGCTGGGGCGTCTGTCTATTCGGCTTCGAAGTTAGCAGGCGAAGAATTTCCGGAATTCGATCTTTCCTTACGGAGTGCGGTGTCTATAGCAAGACGGCTGCAAGATCCTCTTGCAGAACTGGTGAAGATTGAACCAAAGGCCGTCGGCGTGGGTCAATATCAGCACGATGTTCAGCCTAAACGGTTGGAGGAATCTTTGCACGGTGTCGTGGAGTCCTGCGTTAATGTTGTTGGCGTGGATTTGAATACTGCCTCTGCATCTTTGCTCCAATACGTCGCAGGATTAAAGCCAGCAGTAGCCAAAAATATCGTGGCTTGGCGAGATGAACATGGTAAATTCAGCCGTCGGGATCAGCTTAAGAAAATTCCGCGCCTGGGAGCGCAAACGTATATCCAATGTGCAGGGTTTATTCGTCTTCCAGATGGGGTTAACCCTCTGGAGAACACGCCGGTCCACCCCGAATCCTATCAGCTTGCCGGAGACATCTTAAAAAAGATCGCTCACACTCCTGAGGATTTGCGGGATCAGCTTGCCGAAGTGAGTAGAAAGCTTGCCCAGTTAGACCCTGCAGAGCTTGCAGATGAGTTTGGGGCTGGGGTTCCTACTGTCCGCGATATTTTGAATGCTCTTCAAAGACCGGGCAGAGATCTCCGGGAGGATTTGCCGCGACCGTTACTTCGGCGGGATGTTACGCACATGGAGGACCTCGGTGAAGGGATGGTCTTAGAGGGAACGGTGCGCAATGTCGTGGATTTTGGAGCGTTTGTGGACATCGGTGTGAAGCATGATGGTCTTGTGCATATTTCCCAACTGACCGATAAATTTATCAAACACCCCATGGAAGCGGTGGCTGTGGGGGATATAGTAAAGGTGCGCGTGATCGGAATTGATAAGGACAGAGACAGAGTGAGTCTTTCTATGCGGCTATAAAGGAGATTAACTGTTTCGGAGGAGATCATAGATGGCGGGGTCGTCATTTCCTGGATGCCAGAGAGAGATTCCGCGGAGATTTAATTGTTTAGTAATTTCCAGGAGTGTCTTAAAGTTAAGGGCATTGGTAAACCATACTTCATGTGGAGTACCAGTAGTATAGGTGTAATTGTAGTGCGGACCGTTCTGAGGGTCTTCAATGATCTGAGCATTGTACATCTTAGCGGTACTCATAGCATCTTGATAGGAAATGGCTATCCTTTGCGTTCCCCAATTGTAACCATAAGTGGGTAATCCGGCTTCCAACTTTGTTGGAGGGATTAGCGTGACAGCATAGGTGAACACTTGTTTTACCCAATTTGCTGGGGCGATAGGTCCGGGTGTTGTCCAGCTATAGTCATAAGCCATAATTCGGACGGTATCAACGACTTGCCCTATGCCATAATAGTCGTGGGCAACTGCGCCACTCGAAGCACTTGAGTTTGTCTTAGCCATAAGAGTAGCTACAACTTTCTTGCTAATGCCTAAGGCTGCTTTCAACTCGCGCAAGAAGAGGACAAAGACCGTTTTGTCTGTCACTAGAAGATTTTCATAATCAATCTCGATTCCGTTATAGCCCATTTGAGATACTTTATTGACGATAGTTTGGATGTGCTTTCGGCGGAGAGTGGGGTCATTGAGGATGGTCGATATAGGTTGACTCATATAACTATTGGCAATTAGAGGGATGATTTCTATCCCATGATTTTTCGCGAAGCTAATGATTTTAGGGTCTTCAGCATTCGAAAGAACAGCTAGATCCCCTTGGGGTGTAAGTTCATACCAAAAAGGAGATATTGTGGTAAAGAGGTCTGAGTTTCTTTGAATCACGGCGAAGGCTTCATCTTGAAACCAGTAAGGAATCCAGGCTGCAACGGATCGTTTGTGGGTAGTCTGCTGCGGGATTAGAATTTGTTGACCAATATATAGCTGGTTCGGGTCAACCCCAGGGTTTGCAGCGCTTAAACTTGCCAGAGGAATTCCATAAGTTTGGGCTAACTTGTAGAAGGTGTCCCCAGGCTTAATGATATAGGGTATAGTTCCGGGGGAGGGTGGAGTTTTTTGTAATTCATTATAAGTAATAGGACCTACGACTCCATCGGGCTTTAGCCCACGGGCGGTTTGAAATTGGATTACTGCTTTGGTAGTTATGGGACCGAAAACCCCGTCAATCGTAACAGGATATCCCCAGTTTTTTAAGCGCGTTTGAACTTCAGCAACATCTGAACCGCTCATGCCTTGTTTTAAAAGCCTCATATCTTTTTCACTCCTCTAAGATGCATCTACCGTAACTATTGTATTCAGTCTGACCCGTAAACTGTGACTAGGCACGTGTGGTAATTGGGGGTCCCTTTATTTCGTGCTGTAATAAGGAAAGTAGGAGAGGGAGCATTTTTATGATGCTCCCTCCCCTACCTTCCTTTAGAACAGATTTTCATGTAATATTCCCCCTACATGCCAAAAGTCCGCAATTGCGATCCCTAGCTGTGATAAGGACAAGAGTCTGATATAATAAACGAGTTAAAAGGATAAAAGACTTAATAAGG
>DATMYU010000150.1:0-4703 GCA_035560775.1 Desulfosporosinus sp. | reverse complement strand
TAGTATGTTTAAATGTTAAAACATACTATATGTGGGGGTGGAGTTGTGCACTGTCCATTCTGCGGAAATGAGGATACGAAAGTTCTTGATTCACGTCAAGTTGAAGAAGGAACAGCAGTTCGTAGACGTCGGGAATGTGATCGTTGTTTGCGTCGTTTTACTACCTTTGAAAAATTCGAGGATTCTCCCCTCGATGTTATAAAAAAAGACGGACGACGTGACGGATTTTCTCGTTCCAAAATGATGGCGGGCATGCTTAGAGCTTGCGAAAAACGGCCAATTTCTACGGAACAAATCGAGGATGCAGCTTACGCGGTTGAAAAGAAACTGCGTAACAGTCATGAGCGTGAGGTGTCCAGTGCAGACGTGGGAGAAGCTGTCTTGGAACAGTTATTTGACCTAGATGAAGTAGCCTACATACGTTTTGCATCCGTCTATCGTCAGTTTCGGGACATACAACGCTTTATGGAAGAATTACATGAACTTATCGATAAGCGTGGGACCACTAAGAAGAGGATCTAGTTGAAATAGTTATGAAGGAAAGTTGGGATTCGTGTTGAGTTTTGAAGGGCAAGTACCCAAAACCTGGCCTAAGGCTAATCTAATGCCTAATGCGCGCGTTGTATTGGAAAAACGGTATTTAAAACAAGAAAATGGTCAAGTGGTAGAAACAGCGGAAGACATGATTTATCGTGTAGCCAGTGTGGTAGCAGGGATTGAAGAAGAGAAATATGGCAAAGGGAAAGAGGAAACTGGGGCACTGGCTAAAGAATTTTATACCATGATGGCCAACCTCGAGTTCATGCCAAACTCTCCCACACTTATGAATGCTGGTCGGGATCTCGGACAATTGAGTGCTTGCTTTGTCTTGCCGGTTGAAGATAGCATGGAACAGATTTTCGATGCTATTAAAAATGCGGCGATTATTCATAAATCTGGTGGAGGAACTGGCTTCAGCTTTTCCCGTTTGCGCCCGAAAAACAGCATGGTTCGCTCAACAGGCGGAGTGGCCTCTGGCCCTGTTTCTTTTATGAAGGTGTTTAATTCAGCTACGGAAGCGGTTAAGCAAGGCGGAACCCGGCGCGGAGCGAATATGGGGATTTTACGTGTAGACCATCCTGATATTGTCGATTTCATTCAATGTAAAGAAGACAACAAAGAGATTACGAACTTTAATATTTCCGTTGGGATTACGGAAGAATTTATGCTTGCTGTTCATGAGGGACGTTCCTATGATCTCATAGATCCTCATATTGGCGGCCCAGCTGGTCAGTTATCCGCACCGGAAATTTTCAACAAAATTGTAGACCATGCCTGGAAAAATGGGGAGCCTGGTATCGTCTTTCTCGACCGTTTAAATGAGGGGAACCCTACCCCCCTTCAGGGAGAAATTGAAGCCACGAATCCTTGTGTCACCGGAGATACTTGGATACTAACAGACCATGGACCTGCTCAAGTCAAAACGGTTTTGGGTCAGGAACTGGATATAGTTCTAAATGGAGAGTATTATCGGACGAGCAAGGAAGGGTTCTTTTCGACGGGGATCAAGTCGGTATTAACCATCAAGACAGAACGTGGTTATGAGCTTAACGTGACAAACGATCACCTGGTTCGTGTTGCAGAGCAGGTGACTAGAGAGCAAATTACTGAGACGTGGAAATCGGCTGGTGAGTTGAAACCAGGGGACCAACTTATTCTTTCTAATAACCGAGGTCTGAATTGGTCCGGCAAGGGGAGTTTCGAAGAAGGCTATCTTTTAGGACTGCTTTTAGGAGATGGGACGCTAAAAGAAGACGGAGGGGTCATCTCCGTTTGGGGAGACAGCGAGGAAGCCCAGTCCATGATCCAAGCCGCAGAGAAGGCTACCTCTTCCCTGAAACATCGTAGTGATTTTCAGGGCTTCCAGAAGGTTATCAGTGAGAGAAATGAACATCGGATGAAGTTAGCAAGCTTACGAGATTTAGCCGGTGAGTATGGTATTTATCCAAAGAAGAAAAGGATAACTGAGGAACTGGAAAAAACAAGCTCAGACTTCCACAGAGGACTCATAAGGGGTCTATTTGATACGGATGGAACAGTAGTCGGCTCTCAGGAGAAAGGTGTCTCCGTGAGGTTATGGCAAAAGGATTACGTGGGACTTCAGATAGTCCAGCGGATGTTGCATCGACTGGGTATGGCTTCTACGATTTATAGGGATCGTAAAGCTTCAGGATATAAGTCTATGCCAGATGGTAAAGGTGGCAATCAGGCCTATGAAGTTCAGCCGGGGCACGAGCTTTCCATATCCCAAGACAATCTGGTTATTTATGCAGAAATTATTGGTTTTAGCAACCAGAAAAAGGCTCAAACTCTTAAAGAACGGTTAGATGGGTATCAACGTTCTTTAAATCGCGAGCGCTTTCTAGCCGGTGTGAGCGAATGCCTTTCTGCAGGAGAATTTGAAGTGTATGATGCTCAAGTTCCTGGAACAAATGCTTTTGATGCTAACGGGATTTATGTGCATAATTGCGGCGAGCAACCGCTTCTGCCCAATGAAGCATGCAACTTAGGTTCCATCAATCTCAAGTTGATGGTAATTGAGAAAAACGGCAAAATGATTATCAACTGGGAGCGTTTGAGTCAGGTGATCCGCTTGTCCGTTCGTTTTCTCGATGACGTGATTGATCTCAATCAATATCCACTGCCAATCATTGATGAGGTGGTTAAAGGAAATCGCAAAATTGGTCTTGGTGTGATGGGCTTTGCCGATATGCTCATTTTGCTTCAAACATCGTATGCTACGGAAGATGCGATCGAGTATGCAGAAAAAGCTATGAAATTTATCCAGACGGAGTCCCGAATCGAGTCACAACGACTAGCTGAAGAACGGGGAACCTTCCCGAATTATGAAGGCTCGATCTATGATGGAGTCATGAAACTGCGTAATGCCACCCTGACGACGATTGCTCCGACCGGAACTATTTCCATGATTTGCGGTGCGTCCAGTGGGGTTGAACCTCTCTTTGCGATTGCTTACACTAAAACAGTGATGGATGGGACAGCTTTGGTTGAAGTCAATCCGCTCTTTGAAGCGTTTGCTAAAGAATATGGCTTCTATTCCCAGGAATTAATGCACAAGATTGCGGAACGGGGGACCGTCCTAGGGTTACAGGAAGTTCCGAATTGGGTACAAGAAGTTTTTACTACAGCTCAAGAGATCGCGCCCGAATGGCATATTCGGATTCAAGCGGCTTTCCAGAAATATACAGATAACGCGGTATCCAAAACGGTTAACTTTGCCAACTCGGCGACACGAGAAGAAATAGCTGAAGCATATCGATTGGCGGACGAACTGAACTGCAAAGGATTAACGGTCTATCGTGATGGTAGTCGGGAAGAACAGGTGCTTTCCACTGGAACCTCTCAAATGCAAATTGAAGGGGAGCTACAGGCATCCGAATCGGCTATCCCTACGACACCGTTTATTCCAGAAGTGAATACAGTCTTACCTCGTCCACGACCGACCACTACTATTGGGGTTACTGAGAAAATAAAAATTGGGTGCGGTAATCTCTATGTCAGTGTTAATAAAGATGAAAAAGGTATTTGTGAAGTCTTTACGAATACGGGTCGAGCAGGAGGTTGTTCTTCCCAATCAGAAGCAACAGCCCGTTTGATCTCCATCACATTGCGGTCCGGTTTGTCAGTCGAATCAATTACAGAGCAGATCAAAGGAATTCGTTGCCCGGCTTGTATGCGGCGTGAAGGGGTCAACGTCACATCCTGCCCGGATGCTATCGCCCGCGTGATTAAGAAATATAATGAGGTTGGTATCAATTTCGCTAGTGTTCAAATGGGAACGCAGGAAACAGCTTCAGCGACAATGAAATCAAGCGTTGCCGAACAAGAGAGGCAAGCTACAGAGAAGTTTGCTGGCAAAAAAAACTATGCAAACGTTGCGCCATCAAACGCCTGCCCTGAGTGTGGCAAGTCGATCAACCATGAAAGTGGTTGTGTTGTATGTACGCACTGTGGCTACTCTAAATGTGGTTAAGGGCGGTTGTTTGTAACAGATCAATTTAAAAGTGATGTCATAGCTGATATCGATGTAAATCATGGAACTGCTGGCAATGCGTGAGAAGTGGTTGGAGGCCCACATCTTGTGGGTCATCTAAACATACAAATATACCATTGGTTTACAATATATGGGTATGGAAATTCTGGAAGTACCATTTATTATGCGGATTCAATAGCTGGGTCCCCAGTTTCGTGGCAGGGGAGTACCAGCTTACTCAACAATGGATTACGTTACATTAGCACGGATAATTAACGGTAGGGGTATTATATGGAGAAATCTTCGGTTTTGCTCCAAAGAACAATGGAAAATATGGGGAACTGATGATTTATGCTTCTCATGAGTTGACAACCTTAGAGAAGCCTCTTTTTCATGGTCTTTGTTAATTCGGTTTGATTTTATTTATATTGTAAGATGCTCTGACGTTGAATGAGTGTCTTTTTTCTTGTTGTCAAATTATATTGGAGGAATTTAGCGATACACGAAGAATCTTAGAATAAGGTTCTCTGCCAGATATAAAGACCCCAAGTACGGCAAGTCTATAATGCGAAGCTAAAAGTTTATATCCCCCCCAGAAAAATCTAAGTTAAGGCAGTTCCCTATCATTGACAGCTACTCTCGATTTGCAACCAATACGCTCTCTTGCCAC
>DATMYU010000149.1:0-19386 GCA_035560775.1 Desulfosporosinus sp. | reverse complement strand
ATTTAATCCTTGGATAACAATGTGAGTAATGTTCCACGTGGAACATTACTCACATTGTTGTCCAGCAGGGCTATTAAGAGGCATTTCAAAAGTATCTAAAGAAAACTTGGCTGGTGCCCGAAGACACTGTCTTCGCACCTATTAGTCATTCTGTCAGCCGTAGGCGCTGGCCAAGGATGGCCGAGTGTCCCTGTAGCCAAGGATGGCGAGAAGGGACCGCCGGCGGCCGCCATAGTTGCACTTATGCCACCCGAAACTCATACTTCCTGACTGGTACTAGAAACTACAAAAGCTTCCCTAAGTTAACCCTTGGGGTCACCTAGAGAAGCTGATTCGTACTACTTACAGGACACTTATGCCCTTACACTAACCTTCCTGAGAAGATCAAGAAACCAAACATGACAAAATGAAGGGTAACTATAATGGCGAGCGCATCCCACACGCGACCTTTTCCCCAGAACTTCCAGGTTCTGTTCTTGCGGTCCAGAAAGTCAAAACTAATCATCAGTCCCGCATGATAGAGCCCGTAGAGGATATAACGTAGTTGAGTCCCATGCCATACTCCCATGATACCGAAAAGCAGGAAGTAACCCACGTAAGGAGCAGTGTAGCGGTTGCGAAAGCGCTTTTTCTTGGCTGAATCGAGCACGAAGCGCATATAGATGTAATCTCGAAACCAAAACGAGAGTGAGATATGCCAACGGTTCCAAAAGTCCTTAATATTTTTCGAGATGAACGGTTTGTCAAAGTTCTCCGGTGTTTTAATGCCCAGTAAATAACTGACACCGATGGCAAACGCGCTGTAGCCTGCAAAGTCGAAGAAGAGATAAAAGCTATAGCTGTACATGTATTGAAGCGTTGGCAGGAAACCAAAGGCATGGTTCAGCGGTTCCAACCAGTATTTATTGATTAGATAGGCAAGGATGAATTTATAAAGAAAGCCGCGAAAAATGTGATCTAACCCCTGAGCGACCAATGCGCCGTATTCCTGTCGAGTGAGGGGTTTATAGAGATCCGCGATAAAACGTCGGTAGCGGTCAATCGGACCGGAGGCTAGCGTGGGAAAAAAGAGAACAAAGCTGATGAAATCCAGTAATCGAACGTCTTTGATCAATCCATCGCGGATTTCTATGATAATTCCGAGCGTACGGAAGGTTAAATATGAGATTCCGATAAAACCAATCACAGTTTGCCAAAACCCCAGGGCGATCACACTGGGATTTAATTTCACACCCACCAGCGGGAGAATGGACAAGGCAATCATCAAATAAAAGACACCTGCTCGGTTTTTTCCGTCTTCCCTCGACCTATAGGCCAAATAAAGACGAACAAGGATCCATTGAAACAGGAGATAACCCACAATCTGATAGAGCGCACTCAGCGGACGTGCGATGAAAAACAGCATGCCCAACGTGGCAAGCAAGACCCAAGTGGCCCGAACCCGACCCGGAACTCCAAGTAAGCCGAGTAAAACAGCAGGTACTAGCGGTATCAACAAATAGATGAAGAAGGAAAAGTTCTCGTACGGCGTCATTATAACCCTCCCAATAAAGCACGTCGATCTACCTTCCCATTCGGCGTCATGGGCATTTTCTCCAGAAATTTAAACCGACGCGGGACCATGTACTCCGGCAAGTGCTCACGCAAATCCTCCCGCAGGGTACTAACCGCCTTGAATTCATCCCCCACAGGTGTCCCAACCGTAATAAAGGCCTGCAAATACGCGACTTTACCCTGGCGTTCAATGGGTAAGACCACGGCATTATCGACCATCGGGATTCGTCTGAGATTTTCCTCGATTTCTCCGAGTTCAATCCGATAACCATGGAGTTTGATCTGAAAATCCAACCTCCCTTGGTAGAAGAGAAGTCCCTCCTTAAACAGTCCTGCATCCCCCGTCCGATAAGCAGGCCAAGTCACGCCAGCTTCTTGCCAGTTAAAAAAGGCCTTCGCTGTCTGCTCCGGATTGTTAAGGTAACCTACACTGACGTTGGGGCCGGCAATAATTAGTTCCCCCACTTCGCCCTCTGCCAAAGTCTTTGGTCTCTGCGATAAAGTCCCTTTCCCAGAGGTAATCTCTGCGGTGAGTTGATCGGTGTCGCAAATTATCACATAAGCATCCGGTTTTGCCCTTCCGACTGGAAGTGGATTAAACGCACTTAGAATATCTGGGGTGATTGTCAGGGTAGTCACCGCCACCGTGGCCTCAGTCGGCCCGTAGAGATTTTCCACAGTGGCTCGTGGAAAGCGCTGGGTCAATTTGGAGGCACAATCGTGCGTAAGAATTTCCCCACAGAAGAGAAACCGCTTGACCCGTGGTAAGAGAGTATCCTTAAAGCTGGGATCCATCAAACATACTTCGGCAAAGGAAGGGGTTGACACCCAGTAACTAATCTCTGAATCGGCAAACGAAGCAAAAAGTTCCTTAGGGTTGGCAATTTGGTCCTTGTCCACACTCCAGAGGGTCCCCCCCGTGCTTAGGGACATATATAAATCCATCACTGAAAGATCAAAGGAAAACGGAGCCTGATTGAGAAAGACCTCGCGCATTTCCTCGGGTTGATAGGCCGAGTTGACCCAGTTAAGAAAACTCTCTAAGGCCCGCAGGGTAAGTTGGACCCCTTTGGGTACACCGGTACTACCAGAGGTATAGATGATGTAGTACACTTCATCAAGTTGAACCTGCCAAGTGGAAGGTGGAACCTCTGACCGATATCCATTGAATATACTCTCCTGCCCGCTTAAAGAAATCAGTTCTTCGCTGATGACACCTGTTGCGGAAATCACTTCTGAAACAAGCTGCGGAGAAAGGACAACCCATGCACCGGATGCTTCAATAATTTGCCTTAGGCGCTCCGTCGGTACAGACGAGTCTACGGGTATATAGGGATATCCCGCTTTAGTACAAGCGATAAATAAGACCAGCATTTCATTTTCTTTATGTCCATAAACAACCACCGGGGTTTGACGGGTTATACCTTGTTCCAAGCTCAGTTCATGAAGCCAAAGCGCAGCAGAATTAGACCCACGCTCTAAAGCTGCATAGGTCAATACGGTATCCACATGTCGATGTGCCACTCGTTCAGGGCATTTCAGAGCCCAATCATGAATTTTTTCGCTAAGCATAAAAACAAAAACACACTCCCCATTTGCGTGACATACTCCCACCTCTTAAGAGGTGGGGGCTTTTTGCCGCAAGTGCTTAAAAATTATTGTAAATAAACGGAGCTGCTGTATGCTGTTTTTGTACCAAATAGAGAATAAACAACCCCAGCAGGATAAGATAGTAGTAGGAAACTCGACCGAACCAGACTAAGATGGGGTTGTAAGCTTTAGGTCCCTTCGTGATAAAATTGGTCCAACGCTTCATCGACATTCACCCATCCTTTCCATCCCAAATGCATAATATCCTGCAAGAAGTAGGTATCATATTCATGGTCTCCGAAATTGGCGACCTGAAAACCCTTGTCCCGAACCATCGTCTCCAATCGTGCATAATAGGCAATACGTTCCTGTGCTGGAAAACCAGTGTAATCATACCAAAGCCCGTTGACAGGCACAATAATAAACATTGGTTTTGCTTTTGCCTCTTGGAGTATTTGCAATAAAAGTTCAAGGTCCTGGTATTCGAGGGATGGATGTAAGGTCGTATTGGCAGACGCGCCCAAGTTCTCAGCCAAATTAGGCTCTACATGCTTCGTATAATAAGAATCTAAAATGCCGAACTCATTATTCTGGGTCAATGTTTTTCCCCGCTCGGCTGCCTTGTCTTTCAATTCTTGCCACGAAGGGAGCGGCGGTGCAGTTATAGTAGCATTAATTGCCGCACTTTTCGCGCTGATTCGCCGTGCATAAGCGATGGTTTTCAGCGCGTCTTGGACTTCAAGCGCTGCCATTTCCAGCCTTCCCTTAGCTTCTAATTTCACACTCCGAAAACTTGGCCGCTGGGCAGCAACTAGTTGCTGACGAAGGAGTTCATGTAAGGTAGGTTCTTCGTTATAGGCCTCGGGAAAGGCCAGAAGCCGCTCTATCAAACGGTGTTTAGTCTGCTTAGACAAGGAGTTGTTAAAAAGCATCCTATAAGCCTGGAGTGGAGAAAAATTCTGATGAAAGTACTCAAGGGAAATTCCCTTCGGAGTAAACCACTGCGCCGAAAGAATTATGGCGATCTTTTTACCCTTCAGGGAGTCTCCGAGGGCTGCCATATTCAAGGCATGGATGATGTCCTGAGTCCCGCCTCGCCCCACAAGAAAAGGGGCAAACCCGGTGGGTTTACCCTCTAAAAGATGTGTGGGATCAAATTCAGAAACCGCCGAAAATTCTGAGGATCCATAAATCGGAAGTATATCGGGGGATTCCAAAGCCTTGCTCTGCAAGAGCATACCCTGAAAAGCCACAGGAGTCAGTGATGCCCCTATGGTTTGGGTGACGCCAGGTTTTAGCCAGAAACGCCCCACAATCTCTTGACTCAGTGGACCCATCCAATATATTGTCATCGAAAAGAGAAGGCCGGCAATGAACATTTGGCATAGTCGACTTCGAATAATCATGAAGACCTACGCTCCTCCAAGTATGCAATAATCTTATTGGCAGTTTCCCATTCCTCACGTTCCATTTCGGTCGGAGCCACTTCAATATCGAGTTGCTCGTGAATAGCCACGAACAATTCAATGATACCAAAGGAGTCGAGCCATCCGTTCTTAAACAACTCGAGATCCGGATTGTGCTTAATCTCGTCCGTGCCACAAATATCGGTTAAAATACTAAGAATTTTATCTCTAACCACGTCACTATCTCCTCTCTCGGGGTGCAAGTGGGGATGATTTTTAACTTGCATTCTCTTAGACTCGCCTTGTATGCAAGTCAAGAACTGTTCCTTCTACTCTCCTTATTCTACAAGAAAGGAGCTAGTTCCTTCCTACTATTTCTCTATCACTTTAGAAACTACAAAGGCTTCCCTAAGTTAACCAATTAGAGTTACCTAGAGAAGCTGATTCGCACCGCTAACCAGGACACTGAAGCCATTACACTAGCCTTCTGACCTCTGAATCAGTACGCGCCTTTACCGGAGAAGACGACCGAGAAGGTTTTCCAAAGAATTAACAGATCCAGCCAAAAACTCCAGCGTCTAACGTAGTCCACATCATAGGCTAGGGTTTCTCCCAAGGTTAATTCACTCCGTCCGTTCACCTGCGCCAAGCCGGTAACCCCAGGCAAGACGTTCAGGCGAAGGCGTTGTTCCGCTGTGTAGTGTTTTACGATATCCGGAACTTCCGGGCGGGGCCCTACCAAACTCATATCTCCACGGAAAATATTAAGAAGCTGTGGCAATTCATCCAAACTGGTTTTGCGCAAGAACTTCCCACTGCGTGTGATCCGGGGATCGTCCTTCTCCTGGAAAACAAAGTTTTCTAGGTCCGTCACGTTTTCCAGCTTTGACTTCATTAAGTCATCAGCATTTTGAATCATCGTCCGGAACTTGTAAATAGTATAGGGCCTGCCCCCCAGTCCCACACGCGTTTGTGTGAAAATGGCTGCTCCCGAAGAATCCTTGCGAATCCACAGGACAATAAAAAGCCAAAGCGGAGATATGATCACCAAGAGGACAGCGGCAACTAATAGGTCAAGCAGTCGTTTCAGAACAAGTTGCCACCGAGAATATATCAGTTCTTTGCTTTCCATAAATGCCGCAGATCTCTGAGCCATCCGGTTGTCTCCTTTTCAATTTACTTGCGAGAACGCTCAACGATTCGCTGCACAGCCTCGATGACGTCTTCCGTATCTTGCTTACTCATCTTCGGATAAAGCGGCAAGGAGATAATGCGTTCAAACGTCGTTTCTGCTTGTGGAAAATCTCCTTTTTGAAAACCAAACTTATCTCTATAGTAGGGTTGCATTGTTAGGGGAATGAAATGCACACTCGTTCCAATCTGTTCCTTCTTTAGTTCTTCGATGAACTCGGTTCGGTCTATAGATAGTCTCTCCAGATTCAGCTTCAGGATATACAAATGCCAGGCATGGCGAGCGTATTCTTCTTCGACAGGGATTTCCAGTTCCGGCATTTTCCCGAACTCTTCGTTAAAGCGCTCGGCTATTTCTAAACGTACGCCCTGCATGCGCTCGAGCTTAGCAAGCTGAGTTATGCCGAGAGCCGCTGTGATGTCAGTCATATTATATTTAAAACCGGGATACAGGATCTCATAGTACCATGAACCTGACGCCGAATAGCGATTCCAGGCGTTCCTGCTCATACCATGCGTACTCATAATCCTGATTTTCTCAGCTAGGGCGTCGTCGTTCGTGGTGACCATACCACCTTCTCCAGTCGCCATGTTTTTCGTGGCGTAAAAGGAAAATGCGGTTGCATTGGCGATCGAGCCGATCAAGGTCCCTTTATACTTGGTATAGACGGCATGGGCCGCATCCTCAAGGACAAAGAGATTGTGTTCCCGGGCAAGGTCCATAATTTCATCCATTTCACAGGGATGCCCTGCAACATGTACCGGAATAATTGCTTTAGTACGAGGCGTTATTTTTTTACGAATTTCGTTCACATCAATATTCATGGTCACAGGATTGATATCTGCAAAGACCGGTGTTGCTCCTGTATGAACGATAACGTTTGCTGAGGAGGCAAAAGTCATCGGGGTCGTGATCACTTCATCCCCAACACCTAGTCCAGCAGCGACTAGGGCTAGATGTAAACCCGCTGTACAGGAGTTCACAGCAATTGCATGTTTGACTCCGATATACTCTGCAAACTGAGTTTCGAACTTCTGGGTTTTGGGTCCCTTCGTAATCCAATTGGATTTAAGACTATCCACCACTTCAGCGATGTCATCCTCTTCAATGAGGGGTAACCCGTAGACTAAGAATTCTTTACGCATGGGGTTAACATTCCTTTCCAACTATTCCGATGCCTCGGATCTGGCCTCGGAATCTTCAACTATGTGCACGGAGCACTCGTTCATACACGAGTTCCATCTGAGAAACATTTTGTTGCCAATCATAGTGCCTAAGCACATTAGCTCTTCCTTGTCGGCCCATCGTCTCCCTGAGGGTGGGATCCTTGATGAGACGTTCCATAGCCTTGACTAATTCGGAGATACTTTCTGAGGGAACAAGTAAACCTGTTTCTCCCTCCACGATAACCTCCGTTAGTCCGCCTACCCTGGTGGCAATCACTGGTCGGGCGCAGGCCGATCCTTCCACGGCCGTTACACCGAAGCTTTCCTGCCGGGAAGGGACAACCACCACATCGACATGTTTATAAAAATCAGCGACGCTTGCATTCGAAAGTCGCCCCAGCCATTCAACCCATTCACTAACACCGAGCTTCTCTGCTAAGTCCTCTAAGGTGCTACGCTCTGGTCCGTCCCCAGCGATCCGCAGAAGTGTCTGGGGAAAATGACTATGAACCTGAGCAAACGCCTCGATTAAAAGATCTAACCCGTACACGGGGTGCAGGCCTTTAGCAACTCCAAACACTGTCAGTACATCCATTCGACCACTTTTTGGAGAGCCGACTGCCTCAGGGCTGTGTTCTCCCTGTTGTGGTGAAAAGCGAGTCGTATCCACTCCGAACGGAATGATTTCAACGACTTTTTGCGGACCAATATAACGATACATCTCAGTTGCCATAATCTCACTGCTTGAGCACAGAACGTCTGCTTTACTCAGAATCCATTTTAACAGATTTCGATGCAAAAAAGAAATTTTAGGGAAAGAAAAGATGTCACTGCCCCAAGCGGAAATAACCAGCGGATGCCTGCGGGTCAAGGCTCCGAGAAGACCAAAGCTCGTCGCATAATGGGCATGGATCAAGTCTGGCTGAATTTCCTCGACCTTTTTCCTTACCCAGGCCTGACGTAAGATAACATCCACCTTGTCCCCGGCCAAGCGAGGAATCAGATGAACCTTAACCTTGGGTAGCTGAGCGGGTAGAAAACTTAAGATGTCTACTTCCCAGCCCCTTTCCGACAGAGCTATGGCCCATTTCTCGGTGTGAGTACTGGCTGCGTTGGCTAATAAACACAGTTTAGCCACCCCAATCCTCCCCCCATGGTTTCCATTGCATAGCTAGGCTCAATCCCCAAAAGGCCCAAACCATAGGGTCTTCAAAGAAACGTCCTTCCCCCTGGGAACTGAGCCAAGCCACGAAAACGCTAATTAACACTGCTTGCGCATAGGCGTTCATTTGATAGCTTACACGCAAATTCATACCTACTAGAAGAAGTAGAAACACAACCATGCCCAAAATCCCCAGAATTCCCATTTCCGCAGCCACCGTAACTAAGCTGGTGTGGGAACGTGTGACGGCATCACTCCAAGGCACAAGGTAATGGTACGGATGTTCTATGGCCCACTGAAAGTTTCCCAACCCGACCCCTGTCAATGGGTGTTCAATAAACATAGCCCACCCACCCTTAATCAGGAACTCTCGCTGTCCGAGAGCACCAATCCCCGTGAAAAGTGTGTCAAATCGCTCACGGATACTGGGGATCAGAAAAAGAGCTGCCACTCCCAACGCACCCAGCCCCAGCATATTCCGACGGGTTCTCCAATGCTTTGAAGTGCTGATGATTAATATAAAGAGACCGAAGAGCAAAATGAGCCAGGCTGTCCGCGAAAAGGTCACCCCTAAAGCTGCTACTTGCACAAGAAGGGCCAAACCAGTTCCGATACGCAAAGTCCACTCGTGCCGTAAGAGAAGGAGCACCGTTCCTAAGATGGAGATGTTCAAATAACGCGCAAAAATATTAGGATCTATGAACGTTGCGTTCACTCTCCGCACAAGCACGCCATCAATAATTCGGTTTATGCCCCCACCCCAGATCCATTGACCGCTGAAGTATTGAATCAGGCCAAAGACAGCCGTGGCGGTGGCCATAACAAAGATCATCTTAAATACGCGCGCAAAAACCGTCTTGCGGTCCGCGCCCAAAGCCACACATACTCCGACGGCCAAGAGCAGAAGCAAACGCAGTCCTTCGATCAAAGTCGTCCGTGGTTGGAGGGAGGTCGTCAGTGAGATGAGGACAGCTATAAACAAAGGAACCACCGCCCAGGTTAAAGGGGCCCCGGCCAAGCGTCTGAGGGTCTTCCCTATTCCGTCCTGCACAAAACGCACGGCTCCCCAGGCAACGAGGAGAAACATGCCGATGCGCAAAAAGGTCAAAGTGCTTGATACTTCCGAACCGCTTTGATACGGTGGAAACAATACTTTACTGATATCCCAAGGTATCAAGGCAAAAAACAAGGGAATTAGCCAATCACTCCACCTTTTCACACAGTCACTCCCTCTCTCTTTGAACCTGCTTTATAACGACACAGCTCGGAACGAACTATTTAAGTTCCTGAAGCCAATTGGTCACAATACTATCCCAGGAATAATGTTCTTCGACATAGCGCCGCCCGTTTTCTCCCATAGACTTGCCTTTGTCACTTAACTCATACAGAGAACGGATCGCCTGAGCCATCTCTTTTGGGTTTTCCGGTTCAACGGTTAGACCCGCGCCAGCCTCCTTGATCAGATCGACAGCTTCCCCTTCTCCGCTATAGATCACAGGAACCGCACAACCCATCGCGGGAAACATCTTAGAGGGACGGGCCCCTTCAAAAAGCTTAAGCTTCTTCAAGGGTATGATACTTCCGGCAGCTAGAGATAAATAGCGCGGCATATCCGTCACTGGTTGAAAGCCAAGGAATTGTACGTTTGTCAACTCCAGCTCTTTGGCCATCTCCTCGAGCTTCGGCTTTTCCGTCCCGTCCCCTAGAAAGAGGAAATGATACTGTGACTCGGAGCGCAAAAGATTGGCCGCTTCCAATAAGGTTTCAAGTCCCTGAGCATAACCCATCGTGCCTGTATAGACCAAGACGAATTTACCAGAAAGCCCAAGCTTTTGCTTCAGCTCTTCATCCGGAGGTAGGGCGCGAAAGAGTTCTAGGTTGACCCCATTTGGTAAAAAGGAGATTTTATCAGCTGGTATCCCTCGTTTTAACCAAGTCTCCCGAATTCCTAACGTCACCGTAGAAAGCTTCCAGGAACGATTGTAGAGCCAAGTTTCCAGGCCCTCCGTCATCCGAATCATCGTCTTATTCGTAACCAATCCCAGAGCCACGGCTGATTCAGGCCAGAGATCTGAAACATTAAAAACCAGATGGGCACGTTTGAGCCAACTACCGAGCACAGCGGTCATCCCCAGAAACAGCGGGGGGGACTCCACGAAAAGAACATCACAGGGACCTGCCTTAAAAATACCCCATAACGACGAAAAGGTGAACGAGAAGTAATTTAAGAGGCGTTTCCAAAAGTGTCCCCGTTGCACGGGATAAACCCAGGTCCGGTAGACCGGTATTCCTTCCACTTCATCTTTCATTGACCAGTAGCCTCGAAACTTGGGCGGAATAACCCCGGTGGGATGATTCGGAAATGCTGTGACGACGATAACCTCATGCCCCTGTCGCTGCAAGCCTTTGGCCAGCTCTTTGAGCCGGACCTGGGCAGCCCCTGTCTCTGGGGGAAAGTATTGGGTTAAGATCAAGAACCGCATCAGATTACCCTCCTTTCCTTCTAACGTGCAAGCAGGCGTGCAAGCGGGAACGGTTCTTGCTTGCACTAGCCTTATTATCTCTGCATTCATCCTACGTCGAGACGCCCACTTCTACAGGTTGACGTTCCCCCGGTTCTACACTTCAGGTGGGGCAAACTCACTAACTGAAGCGCTGATGTTCAGCTTTAGCTTAACAAGTTTACTGACATAATTCCACTTTGCACGCTCTCTAAACAAAGATACTCTCTTGGGCTTAAGTCTTATCGTTGCAGCGCAGTTACAAATTGCTCTGCAGCGTGACCATCTCCAAAAATACTTGGTCGGTCCTCAGGTGGCGTAAACGACTCCACTGCCTCTATAATTTTCCCTTCATCTGCCCCTGTCAAGCGGTTCCAGCCCACCTCGACTGTTTCGACCCACTCTGTTTCATCCCGCATCGTGATGCAAGGAACGCCCGCAAAGTAGGCCTCTTTCTGAACCCCACCGGAGTCGGTGACCAGCTTTGCTGCGTGAGCTTCAAGGGTAATCATGTCCAGATAACCGACGGGTTCAATGACCTTAACCTTTTCCAGAAGGGAATTCAGTCCTAATTGCTGCACAATCTTGCGGGTTCGCGGATGCAGCGGCAAGACGACGGGTAGGGAAATCCGAGCTACAGCTTTAAGAATTTGCGTCAAACGTGCCGGATCATCGGTATTTTCTGCACGGTGTATGGTACAGAGGATAAAGGATTTGGGCGTCATCCCGAGTGTCTGGAGAATATTAGATTTTTCCTTAGCTAACTCCAGATTGTAAAGGAAGGCATCTAACATCACATCCCCGTTTTTATAGACGCCGGCCGTGATCCCCTCTGCACTCAGGTTCTCAACAGAGGCTTCAGTCGGACAGAAAAGCCAGCTCGAAAGATGGTCTGTCAGCACACGGTTAATTTCTTCTGGCATTCTGCGATTGAAACTTCGCAGTCCCGCTTCGATATGAATCACCGGGATATGTAGTTTCGAGGCGGCCAAGGCCCCTGCCAGTGTAGAATTCGTGTCGCCATAGACCAGAAGAGCGTCCGGATTTTCAGAGATCAGCACGTCTTCAACCTCTTCGAGAATGGCTCCAGTTTGGGCACCATGCCGTCCTGATCCAATTCCCAAATTATAATCGGGTCGCGGAATATTCAGTTCGTCAAAAAAAATGTCCGACATGTTAGTATCATAATGCTGCCCGGTATGAATCAGAATTTCCTGATGTTGAGTCCTCAGAACCCGGGAGACTGCTGCTGCCTTTATAAATTGAGGCCTTGCCCCTATGACTGTTGCAATTTTCATAGTTTTTCAATATCCTTTCCAGGTTTTTCATTGGTAACTTGAGAGACTGCGATAAGCATTGCCCAGAGGATCCAGAGTAGAGGTTCCTCATATAGACGCCCTTCCCCTTGGGCGCTGACGAAGATCCCAAGGATCCCCGCCACTGTACTGGCGCTTAAAAAACGCAGACGTTCACTGCCGACCGTACGGGAAATATCCCACCCTCTTTGGATCGTCTTGGCAAACAGGAAATAGAGCACAGTAAAGCCAAGGAAACCTGTTTCTGCTAAAACGGTCAGTACAGCGGTATGAGATAGGGAAACATAAAAGGTGGAATAAGGATTAAAGTAGGGATAGATGGTTGTAAAGGCCAAGCCAAAAGCCCCGACTCCAACACCTAACAACGGATGATCTCTAACCATGGCTATTCCTGAGCGCCACAAGTATTCTCGAATCCCCCCGGAAGCACTCAACAACCCTGTACGTAAGCTCTCAAAACGAGCCATAATCACAGGATTTAGAACGGCAGCGGCGATAATAGCCAGCACCATTAGCACTAGCGCGGAAAGCGTTACCTTACGGCGTGGGATCAAGGCCACAAAGATCACCGTAGAAACGGCTAAGGCCAAAATTGCACCGCGTGATCCCGTGATTCCTAAGCCTGCCCCTTGCAAGAAAATAGCTAGCAGCGGAAGAAGACGCTCCTTCCAGGCAGTACGCCGTTCAAGTTCAGCCACTGAAAATAAGAAAGTGACGACGAGGAAACGGCCCAGAATATTAGGATCGGCAAAGGTGGCGTTGGCGCGACGGTTAATGACCACGGCGGGGGTGGCACTAAAAAAGAAATGTGCCGTGAAATACTCATAAACAGCAATCAAACCGAGAATACTTCCCACCGTAATGAGCGTATAGCCTAAACGCTGTAAGTCTTTCTCATCTCGGACATAGGCCACAGCAAAATATAATGTGATTAGTAAGGAAACTAGGCGCAGGGTTTCACCTAATGATTTTCCTGGAGTAACCGAAAAGGCCGTCGATAGTAGATAGACGCCTAAGAGTGCGAGAGGAAGCCAAAGTAGGGCGTCTCCCTTAAATCTCTTCCATACCCTGAGTTTACCCGTGGCGAACGTTCGGCTCTGCCAGAGATCACTTAGCCAGCGGATAGAAATCGCGACTTGGGCAAGGCGGAAGAAATCCAAAATGGAGACGTTGTACCCAGCAACCCGCTCCGCCAGGCTGTAGGCAGGAATAAATTCTTTCGAAACCTCCAAGGGTATGGTGATAATGAGGACAGCTGGCAACCATCTAGGACGTTTGACAGCAATCCAGACAAGCCCCCATAAATAGCCCAGGGTTATCAAGGTCGAGGGATAATACATCCAGCGAAGGACCATGTAAACCCACAATAGAGTTACGAGGACTTCGAGAATGAGGAGCGTACGGTTTTCTCTGTTCTCACTCGTCTCTCCCTTTGCTCTCGTCTCAGTCATATCTCTTGTCTTCATTTTGACCCTTCCTCTCTCCTCGACGCCCATTTCGCGCGAGCTTTCTTAAGATATGAGATTATCTCTCTTGTATCCTCCCGGGTGAAAATCATAACCGTCCCTAACCGTTCTCCGCTTTCACGACGGTAAAAGGTGTAATTCAGAGCAAAGAGGGATAGGTATACCAAACTTGAAGCGATGGACGCTCCTAGTATGCCCCAAAGTGGAATGAGGATAAAATCAAGAATTAGTGTCAGTCCGACGGTGATACCCGAAGCAATACTGGTGTAAATGGGCTTTCCTCGGGCCATTAAGTCACCTGAAAGTACGGCGGAACCACTGAGTGCGACAATTCCAGGCAATAATAAGAGCAAAGGATAAAAAGACCCACTAAATCGAGTTCCAAAGAAGAGGATGATCAAAGGGGAAGCGATTAAAGCCATCCCTAGAGCTGCCAGCAAGGTCAGCATTAGGGTTAAGCGGGTAATTTTCGGAGTCATAGAGAAGGTCAGACTATCGTTTCCTGAAGCCAGCTTGGGAATGAGTGCCGTGTTGACTGCATTACCCATATACCCGACCATTTCGGCAAGTGTAACTGCCGTGGCGTATAGACCGACCTCAGACATGGGCAAAAAACCCGTAATTATGAAGAGATCGAGGCGATAGTTAATAACCATCATCACATTCGCTAAGTAAGACTTAGCTCCATAGCCCAAAGTTTGGCGTATATAAGACGTGCTAAAAGTGTGGAAACGCCAACGGACAATTTTCGCCATATCTGGGAGCAGGTAAAGTGTGGTTAAAATATTCCCAGCCACCCAGATCCCAAAACCTGTGGTCACAGTCAACCGATGAAAGGCCGCTGCCACCGCAACCCCTAAGGAAAGCGAGACGAATTGGATCATCAACGCCAGATTGTACTTGCCGATATGATCCATTCCCCAAAGCACACTCAACCAATATAGATTAAGCAGTCCAAACGGGATGGCCAGAAGAATAAGCCGAAGTTGCACGGTCGTCACTGCCTGCATATACCCATTTTTTAAAAAGAGGTAACTAACACCGACGCCGACCACCATCACTCCCCCCAAGATAGCAGCCATGAGTAAAGAGCTGCCCACGGCCTTTTTGCCATCTTCAGGATTCTTGGCAATATAATAGGTATTGGCATAATTCAATCCCAAGCTGCTCAATGGAACTAAGACCGTTGGAATCTGAACAAGAAAGGCATACAAGCCTTTGCCAGCAGGTCCTAATACACGGGTAATAACGATTTGGCTCACCATGGAAAGTATGACTCGACCAATGGTCCCGAAAAGAGTTAGGAAACTATTCCGAATAAAACTCATGGATTTGCTCCATTAGCCGGCTTCTCTGCCAAAGCGCTTGGGTCTACCTTCTGACTTACAATAGTAATACTGGTAGGGAATACGGAGGAATAGTGAACCTCCACGACATTGCCCAGCTTTACTTGAGTCCGTTGCTCTTTCGTGAGATAGAACGTCCAAGTATATTTGGCGTTCGGCCCAGGAGACACCGTTATATACGAGGGATATTTTTCAAAGTCAAAATTACGTTCCAATTCTAACCCTGTGATTTTCGTCGTCAGCCAGAAATCACTGATATAGCCCTTAGCCACTTTTTGGGTATTGGCAACTGTTTTAACCTTACTTCCCCCGGAAGAGTAATAGTCAACATGAACACTGTTTAGGGTTCTGAGACTGGCTAACTGACTGTCGTCTACAATAAAGCGCAGAACGGTATCGTCCTCTAAGGAGTGAACCACGCAATAGAATTTTTTATTGTTTTTTGCCGAAATACGTTCTAAGGAAATGATCTCCCCATCCATCGTCAGCTCCTCTGGAGAGACGGGCGTGACAGCAGAAGCATAATTGTCAACTCCCACCCATTCTACCTTTTGTCCAGGGTTCGGATAGGTCAAGGGGGTGACAAAGGAAATTAGGTTAGCTCTGCCCTGAGAGGTTTCTACGCTATAAACCGTTCCAACGAAGAAGTAGTGCTGCACATCAATAAGCTGCCCCTGATTGATCTGCAATTCTCCGTTCACAAAACGGGTTGCCCCACGTTGCGCTTCCTGAATTTCGGTTTCCGTAACTGGCCCTTTAACTTGTCCATACACCATAAAGATCCCCAGCAGTACAAGTATAAAAAAGCCGACCAGCATAAAATTTCCCGGGCGAAACCTCCCTAACTTCCTGACTTTATTTTCCACGGTGAACCTCTTCGATTACGCGAGCAATTTCCTCTTGCTCTGCTTGTGACAGCTCCGGGTAGCCCGGAATGGCGAGGGCTTCCTGGCAAGCCTTCTCCGCAACTGGGAAATCGCCCTCGTGATAGCCTAAGCCATCAAAGGCGTGCTGTAAATGCAAGGGAACTGGATAATAAATGGCACAGGCAATATCTGCCTCTTTGAGCGCCTTCATAAGCTCTTCGCGACGTGGAGAGCGCAAAACGTAGAGATGATAGATGGGCAAGGCCTGCGGATCTCGTCCGGGCAGTGTGAGCGGGAGGGATTTCAACAATTCGTCATAAACGACTGCCTTTTCCCGACGCCTTTCATTCCAAACGTCCAGATAGCGCAGCTTGACTCGTAAAATAGCAGCTTGGAGCTCATCAAGACGACTGTTATACCCTATTTCTTCATGATAATACTTGATCTTACAGCCATGGAAACGAAGCATCCGGAGTTGCGAAGCCAAGTCTTTATCATTTGTGACGATCATTCCGGCATCTCCATAGGCTCCCAAATTTTTGGTTGGGAAAAAGCTGAATGTGCCAGCATGTCCAATAGAGCCAGCTTTTTTGCCTCTATACTCTGCCCCAATCGCTTGAGCAGCGTCTTCGATGACTTTTAGGTCATGGCGAGCTGCAATTTCCATGATTCTTTCAACATCCAGCATTTGACCAAAAATATGGACTGGAATAATGGCTTTCGTTTTAGACGTTATTTTCCCCTCGAGCTGGGTTAGGTCCATGTTCAGTGTCACCGGATCGATATCGACGAAAACTGGCGTCGCCCCAACATGAGCGATCGTTTCTGCTGATGCAAAGAACGTAAACGGCGTGGTGATTACTTCATCCCCCGGGCCTATGCCGTAGGCTTTAAGTGTCAACACCAAGGCGTCGGTACCGTTGGCTACGGCAACCGCTTCCTTCGTCCCGCAGAAAGCCGCAATTTCCTTCTCTAAGGTCTTCATTTCCGGACCCATAATATAGACTGAAGAATCCAGCACGTTTTGGATTGCTTGATTAATTTCCTCTTTTATCGTCTGATACTGAGCCTTAAGATCTAGAAGCGGAATACGCATAGTGACTCTCCCCTTTTTCCATAATAGATTCTCACAGGAGTTCTTCTTCTGGAACCTCTCGTACATCTTTGGCCGGAAACCCTTTGAGAATACGTTTTTCCGTAGTGTCTTTTGTCACCAAGGCCCCTGCTGCCACAAACGTCTCCGGGGCAACGTCTATTCCGGGCAAGAGGATAACCCCTCCACCAATACGGGCCCCTCGCCGAATAGTCGGACCCTTAATTGATTGGAAACGCTTTTCAGTACGCCCCATATAATTATCATTCGTTGTCGTGACCATGGGAGCAATAAACACTCGTTCTTCAATCTCCATATAAGCTGTGATATACGAGCCGGTCTGGATCTTTGTGAACGCCCCAATCTTAGTATCGTTTTCTACGGCTACTCCGCTGCCGATGACTACGTTCTGGCCAATTGAGCATCTCTCCCGTACGGTAGCACCGTCGCCAAGAAAAGCGTTGTCCGCATAGCTCGTCCCTGCATAGAGAACAACAGAGCACCCGACCGTGAATCCGTTCCCCATTCTCAGGGGAGACAAATCCGCCTGTGCTTTAACTGTACTCGTCGCAGCTGCCTTCGGCAATCGTCCGATTGAAGAGTTACTGCCGATAAAGCCGTCATTTCCAAGCTCAGCCTGCGGGTAGATCGTGGTGTGATCTCCTACGCGGGTACGAAGTCCTAATGCTCCCCCTGCCCCGATGCTGACATAGTTCCCTAGTTCACTTTCGGCCCCAACCTTTACTCCGTCGCCAAGCACACAGCCCACACCCAAGACGACATTTTCTCCGATCACGACATTTTCTCCGAGTACGGAAAAAGGACCGATGGTTACGCTTGCTGGTACACTTGCACTGGAGGCAATTATCCGGTTTTCAGTCATTCTTTTTGCTCCTTTCATAGAATTTACATTCATTGTAAATCGTCGTTCATGTTATAATAATATACAAAGCGAGGGCTCTTTTCGGTCTAATCAGAATATTTCCTGAAAATAAAGTAACGGAGGAATTTACTGATGGGAAACAGGTTTAGAATTGTTCTTGATTTTGATGAGGATGACGGCGGTTTTACCGTGACAGTCCCTGCCTTGCCCGGATGTGTCACTGAAGGTGATACCATTGAAGAAGCATTAACTAATGCTAAAGAAGTTATTAAGGGTTATCTAAAAGCATTAGAACTCCAAGGTCGGCCATTACCTCAGGGAGAATTCTTACCTTTTGAAAAACAAGAACTGGTGATCAATGTATGACGCCCCGACAACCAAGAATATCAGGCAAAGACGCAGTGGCTGCCTTAAAACGAGCCGGTTTTATTCTGGTTTATATTGAAGGCAGTCACCACTACCTCGAACCATCTGAAGGGGGTTCCTTAGTAACAGTACCAGTACACGCCAATAAAATTCTTAAGCCTAAAACTTTAAGAAGCATCATGAACCAAGCGGGATTAACCATCCAAGAATTCATTGAGCTATTATAAAGAGATTGGATTTAGGACCGGAGCGGCTGAATCGTAGCTCTCCTTACTCAACTAGCGGAAACATAACCGGCTCCTTCGTCTCCTGGCACTTATAAATTGCCAGAATAATCTCCAGAGCTTTACGCCCTTCTTCTCCTGGAATAGCTGGCACTCTATCTTCTTGAATCGCATGAATAAGATCCAAGATTAGTTCTCTATGTCCAAAACCGTATACTGTCGGAGGATCACCTGCTTGACTGGCGAAGATTTCTTTTTTTTCTTCCACACTGTCGGGTAATTCCCAAACTTCAATTCGGTTAACTGCGATTCCGCCGACGATGACTGATCCTGTCTCTCCAAAGACATTCAAAGTCTCTTCGATGTTGGTAGGATAGATGGTTGAAGCTGCTTCAATAAGTCCTATGGCACCACTCTTAAACTTGATAACGGCTGCGCCCATATCTTCCATTTCAATTTTGCGCATAAAGGTCGCGGTATATCCAAAAACAGACTCCACTGGCCCGAATGTCCACTGTAAAAGGTCAATGTTATGAATGGACTGATTCATAAGTACTCCACCGTCTTGGAGCTTAGTTCCACGCCAAGGTGCTTGAGTATAGTAATTATCATTGCGATTCCAACGGACGGTGGCTTGTCCATGGGTTAAGTTGCCAAAACGGCCATCCTCTAAGGCTTTGCGCAGGAGTTTAATCGAGTCATTAAAACGATTCTGATGAATAACGCCCAGTTTAACACCGGCTTTGTGACAGGCTGCGATCATGGCATCAGCAGTTTTCAACGTCATGGCCATGGGCTTTTCGACTAGGATATGCTTGCCTGCTTGGGCTGCTGCAATCCCGATTTCGGCATGCAAGCCACTCGGCGTCGCTATGGTGACGACATCAATGTCGGATCTCTTCAGCATTTCCAGATAATCAGTGTAAGGCTCTGCCTTGTATTTGTCGGCAAAGGCCTGTGCTAACTCCGGCACGCTGTCACATACTGCGACCAGTTCTGCCTCTGCAAGCGCTGCGATGGACTCCGCATGTTTCGGGGCAATCCGCCCACAGCCAATGATGGCAAACCGAATCTTTTTTTCTCCACTCATATTTATACAACAACTCTTTTCGTCTTTTATTTATAATATCCGCTGTCTTGATCAATTCCGAGACACTCACTGCTCTAAGCTCTTCCAAAAGTGGGTGTTCCGATATCCACGGAAAAATGACATCTGCTTTATCTATATAGGTTTAAGGGGAATCTGCCGATTCCC
>DATMYU010000148.1:0-2853 GCA_035560775.1 Desulfosporosinus sp. | reverse complement strand
TAGTATATAGCCCACTAATAAGCTATGTCAATAAGCAATTAATAACACTTATTTTACCTAACTCAGTGGGATAGGTGCCCGATAGTGTTTAAACTCTACCGAACATTTTCTTGACAGCACACTCACTTAAGATTAATTCAGGTTGAAAACACGCATTAGCAGCTCGATGATTCAATCTAAAATAGAAGCATTTATACCGAATTAGGTATTCCCGAGGGATATGGACCAATCTTTAGCAACTATGAAAGAGCTATCTCAATAGTAGAGACAGCTCTTTCATAGTTTCATTTAACTCTAGCAAACTACAATCCAACGTACTCAAGCCTTCTCAATCTCACATAGTAACGCTTTAAATACTGGAAACCCTGAGATTGGATCACGATTTTGATAATCTGTAAGGACATTCGCATTAGCTTCCCGCCAGGCTTCAACCTGAATTGGACCGCCTCCACCTACGTTCACCTCAACAATCCCAAGGGGTACCTGGTCAGTCACCTTTGCATAAAAGACGACAGAACCGCGTAGGGTACGAACAATTACTTTATCTCCCTCCTGTATCTGTCTAACTGCGGCATTTTCTGGATGGATTAAGACTTGAGGTTTGTCCTGTAATTTAAGTAAACCTGGGATATTTAAATGTTGCGAACGGAAAGTAGATTGAATCCTGGCCCCAGTATTCAGTGTTAATGGGTATTCTTTGAACAGTTCAGGACTTCCGAGCCTTCCCTCAATCGGTTCGACATAGACTGGCAGACTATCATAGCCATGTTTGGCAAGTAGACTAGATGTGATTTCCAGCTTTCCAGAAGGAGTATCAAATCCATTTTTTCCATCAGGTCGCAGTAAACCTTTGGTATATTTTTTGTATTGTTTCTCGGGGCGGGGTAACGCTATTCCATCCTCAGCTTGCCATAATTTTTCTAGCAATTCTTGGTTTGTAGCAAAAGCCCGTTCTAATAATTCCTCATCGTTTTTAGGGAAAAGATGTCCGTAACCTAAACGTTCAGCCAAGGAAGCGATAATAAATACATCGTTACGTGCCTCTCCTACAGAGTCAATCACAGGTTTTCTTAGCCGAACATACCCAGGATACCGATGATAGGATGTATTTTCAAAGAAAGTAGTTGCTGGTAATACAACATCTGCGTATAGAGCATCTTTAGTCTTAAATCGATCGATCACCAGAAGGAAATCTAAAGCTTGAAACGCTTTTTCCCAAATATCAGGTTGGGGATAAGAGGTCAAGATAGAGGCTCCGTGAATGATTAATCCTTTGATTGCGTATGGGACACCTTCCAGAACCGCTTTTGGGAATTCCATAAACTGTGCGCTACCCGTAAGTTCGTAAAACAACGGATATTCTGAAGCCCCGATAGGCAGAACTCCTTCAGGCTTGGTGAACGGTGACACGACCAATGGCGGTGCGGGATTAATCAACAGACCACCTGGTACATCGATGTTTCCAGTGATGGCCCAGAGAATGTAGACGGCTCGAATTGCTTGAACACCACAGTTAGAGTATTCTAGCCCTGTATAAGTACGGAGGGCTACCTGTTTGGTATTGGCAATTTCTCGGGCGATCGCCAATACATCTTCACTGAGCACTCCAGTTATTTCTTCTACTTTTTGGGGAGAAAACGCTTGAACGTATTCTTTGAGTTCTGAGAACCCAGTTGTCCAATGTTCAACAAACTCTCTATCATAGAGCTCTTCATTAATAATCACATGAAGGAACCCTAAAGCAAGCGCTCCATCAGTACCTGGGCGAACTGCCAACCACTGGTCAGCCCTCTTGGCAATATCACTACGCATATGATCAATCGCAATGACTCTCGTTCCCTTTTTCTGAGCTTTAAGCAATCGATCGAAGGAGAAAGGCGGTGAATCAGTGGCTGGATTTGCTCCCCAAACAACAATAAGTTGGCTGTTCTCAAAGTCTGGCTCCAACCGAGTCCCGTAAAGACCAAAGGTTGTCATCGGGGATAATACACCAAACGAAGTGAAACACACCGAACTTACGCTAGCAACATTCGGCGAGCCAAAGGGCCAAAGTAATTTCGAGGTTACGGTATCGCCGCCCCCTGTGAAGTCTACCAGAGATTGCTCAAAGCCTCCTCGTCCCGAGTGACTAGCCAAAGCCTGTGGACCCTCTTGATCGCCAATACTTTTAAGTTTTTCTGCCACAAAATCTAAGGCTTCATCCCAAGTTGCCTCGCGAAACTTCCCTTGACCGCGCTCACCTGTACGAATCAACGGTTTAGTTAAACGATCTTGTGAATATACCACCTCAGGAGCATGTTTTCCTCTCAGGCATAAAGCACCAAAAGGTGCTTCTTTCAAGGGTGCTATATCTACCAATTCCCCTTCGTTTAGGGTAACTTCCACAGCGCACCCTCCTGGGCAAATGCCGCAAACTGCTGGCTTCTTTTTACTGTACGAAAGAAGGTTATCAATCGGTGTTTCTATTGGTAGAGGTGTGCTATTTGGCATTGTCTCAACCTTTCGATATTCAGATCGATTACTCACTGTTTTCACCTCAATCCAAATTTAGCATAACGTTTTTCTGCCTACCCATGAAGATCGATTCAGCATCCCCATTGTCCTAGTATTTCCATTTTCCACAGCCTCTTGACCGAAGTACCGACAAGTTCTCCTTTTTCTAATCTTTAATTAATGTTGTCGAAAGCAAGAAAGAACCCATTGTCGCGATGATAACTCTCATTCATTCTTAAACACCAACTGACACCATCACGGTGTCAGTTGGTAACGTGATTATAAATTTGACGAACTTATCAATAGTTGATTTCCTTTTATTATAATTAGATTGTTTTGTTAAAGCAATCAGTCGCTAAC
>DATMYU010000147.1:0-6524 GCA_035560775.1 Desulfosporosinus sp. | reverse complement strand
ATTTTCAACATAATATACAAACTTTTAGTTTGTGAGAGAGTTGGACGTAGAGATTTACAATGGTAATGGAGGTGATAATATGGAAAGTATCCGTAAAGTGGTAGGAAAGAACATACGGTTCTACCGTCTGTCTAAAGGCTTTACACAGGAGGGCCTTGCTGAAAAAGTCGATGTAAGTAGCACCTATATAGGTTATCTGGAAAGATGCCAAAAATCCCCTTCGCTAGAGTTAATTTCAACAATATCAAAAGCACTGGAAATCGAACCTGCTTTACTACTAACTCCACTCGATAAGGGCAATGATGAACTGAATCGTTTAATATCCTTATTATCAGGGAAGGCACCGCACTCTGTTACCTTCGTCCATAATATTGCCACTGCTTACTTTAAATCTCTCGAAGATCATGACTATCAAAGAGACCATTTGCATCATTAATGACCGTTGCATTACCGCTTGCAAGATACTTGTCTATGGCAAGGTAAGAGAACTTGTACTGGTTGTTAATGGCATTCTTTTCAATCCTAGCTGTGATAACAGCAATAGTTTGATATAATGATCAAATGGGCTTAGTGTTTTTGGAGATGGTGGGAAGAATGAGCTTTCTGTGCAAAAAAAAGAATGGAAAAGAGGGTTATCTTACGTGGAGGTCGTTCAAAAAAGACGTTTGCAGGGGGTTGTCGCTGTTCTTGTAGCGGGAACTGGCTATGCCTTAATGTCGATACTGGTTAAGGGAGCTTTCCAGCTGGGGCTTGGTCCAATTCAGGTTATTGCCCTGCAATCGTGGATAGCATCGATACTCCTTCTTATCTATGCAGTGCTCTTTAAACGTGAGATATTTAGGGTAACCTTTCAAACATTCTGGATTTTAGTCTTACAAGGTGTGGTCGGAGCCTTGGGAACCAGCCTTTTATACGCATATTCTCTCATGTTTCTTCCTGTCTCTGTGGCTATCTTACTTCTTTATCTCTATCCGGGGTTGGTTTTAGTGACCGGAGTGGTGATTTGGCACAAAAGGGTTGGACGGCAAGAGCTGATAGCCTTCTTTTTAACTCTGGCCGGAACCACTCTGGCCAGTGGAATCTTCTCTGGAGTGGGTGGAGTCGCTTTAGTGGGAATTGTGCTGGGATTGGCTGCGGCGATGGCCTACGCCGCCTTTAATATTTTGGGAGAAATCGCCTTAACTAAGGTATCCCCCTTGGTCGCGATGTGCTATACTCAATGGGTTTGTGCTATAGCACTGCTAGTGATCTTAAAGGGAAATATCATGAGTATTCCCTGGCAAAATGCTCAAACTTGGGAAACTGGTCTCCTGCTGGCAACGGTTGCCTCTATTATACCTTTTTACATGATTTTGGTGGGAATTGAACGGCTTGGAGCTGATCAAGCGGCCATTCTCAGTACGTTTGAGTTGCCGATGACATTTATTTTGGCAGCCGTTTTCCTGAATGAGTTTCCCACAGGGGATCAATGGATCGGTGGAAGTATAGTGATGTGTGGGATTCTATTATTAAACTGGGGGAGTAAAGGTGAACAAAGCAATGAAAAAGCTCTTTATAAAAAACGGTCAGATTAAAACAATGGCTGGACGTGAATTCTTGGGGAATATCCTGATTGAGGGAACAAAAATTACGGCGCTCGGGGAAACTTCAGAAGGAGAAGTTCCATCAGATGCTATTGTGATCGATGCAGTGGGGTGTCTCGTGTTACCAGGTTTTATTGATGCGCATTGTCATGTTGGTATTGGAGAAGAGATTTATCGCTGGGAAGGGGAAGACTTGAATGAAATGACGGACCCTGTGACACCGGATATGCGGGCTATTGATGGAATTAACCCGGAAGATGAGGGGTTCCGCGATGCCCGCTTGGGGGGCGTGACGGCTGTATTTACAGGACCCGGAAGTGGGAATGTGATTGGGGGAACTGGAGTCGTCATGAAAACGGCCGGAAAGATTGTGGATAAGATGATTGTCCGCGACCCTGCTGGTTTGAAAGTAGCTTTTGGGGAAAACCCCAAGATGGTTTACGGCGAACAAAAGAAAATGCCTATGACCCGGATGGGAACGGCAGCACTCCTTCGTCAGGCCTTAGTGGATGCGCAGGTGTATGGAGATAAATTAGAAGAGGGTAAAACTGACCCCGAAAAAACACCAGAGCGGGACTTGGGCTTAGAAGCCCTTCTCATGGTGATTAACCGTGAAATTCCTCTGCGAGCCCATGCCCACCGTGCCGATGATATTATGACGGCGATTCGTATTGCGCGAGAATTCAAGGTTGATCTAGTCATTGAACACTGCACGGAAGGGCATAAAATCGCCGAGGAACTCGCTGAGCTGGGCTACCCGGCCGTGGTTGGGCCACTGATGACCAATCGTTCAAAAGTTGAACTCAAGGATAAATCGTTTAAAACACCAGGTATTTTAGCCAAAGCTGGGGTTAAGGTGGCCATTATGACGGACCATTCCGTAACCCCTATTGAACAGCTTCCGCTCTGTGCAGCTTTGGCTTGTAAGGCAGGGATGGACGAAGAAGATGCATTGCGGGCTATTACCATTAATGCGGCAGAAATCTTGGGTGTGTCTGACCGAATAGGCTCGCTAGAGGTTGGAAAAGATGCGGATATTGTCATTTGGAGTGAGCATCCGTTTATTTTGACCTCCCGCCCGCTCTATGTGATCATTGATGGTAAGATTGTTAGCCCAGAGCCTAGAGAGGACGGAAGAAGCCAATGAGTTCCAAACCGTCGCCAGGACTTCCTGTTTTTGCTGGAATCGGGATGGCGGTAATCTGGGGGTTCTCCTTTTTATTTACCAAAGAGACCCTCGATACACGTTCCCTCTTCAGCTTCTGGGCTTTCGTTTTGGGGCGGCTGCACTATTTCTTACAATATTAAAGTTGACAGGTCTAGTGCAAATTAATCTTAAAGGAAAACCGACATCTTCCCTGCTTCTTTTGGCGCTCTTTCAACCGGGGCTTTATTTCATCGGGGAGACTTGGGGAGTTAAGTGGACTTCGGCGTCTGAGGCTGGCATGGTGATCGCTTTAGTTCCAGTGGCCATTGCAACTATGGCAGCGATTTTTTTTTCGGGGAGAGCAGTTTGGTTGGATTCATGTAGTCGGTATAACTCTGATTATTTTAGGAGTTTGGGGTACGAATATCTTTGGCAGGATTGCTTTGCCACCACTCATGGAGAATGCCTAATAATTCTTATCCAAACAGGGTATACTAAAGAAGTTTGTATTTAGGAGGAATCGTGGAGCATGGACTATAGAGTTACGAGTTTAACGGTTGAGCAAACCCGAGAGTGGGGAAAACAACTGGGAGCCCGTTTACGGGGTGGAGATGTCGTTGCTTTGATTGGAGATCTGGGCGCAGGGAAAACGGCCTTTTCCCAAGGGGTTGGCGAGGCGTTAGATGTAGCCGGTCCCATGACGAGCCCCACTTTCACCTTAATACATGAGTACGCAGCACAACTTAAAGGAACTCAGATTCGTTTGATTCACATGGATCTTTACCGATTACAGCGCCCGGAAGAGGCGGAAGTGATTGGGGTTGAAGATGCATTTGTGGAGGATGCTGTCTGTTTAATTGAATGGCCCGAAATCGCAGAGGATTATTTGCCGGAGGACCGATTAGACGTTGAGATCATTGGCAGTGGGGAACAGTCACGTGAGATAATCTTTCGTGCCAAAGACCTTACTTGGGAGCTTCGTTTAAAGGACATGACTTAAGTCATCTATGAATTTGTCTGTAAAAATTAACTTTTGGGCTCATGTTTAGTGGAGTTTGTTTAAATAAATTAGACAAATAGGAAAATGGAAAGGTTCGAAGGGTTCGCTGAAATGAAATACTTAACGATAGATACGACGACAAAAGTTACGGCTATAGCCTTGGCTGAAGACGGGCAACTTGTCGCTGAAGGATTTATACATACCTCAAAGACGCACTCGGAGCGTCTCATTCCAATGCTTGATCAGTTGTTTACGGCTGCGGCTTGGACTCTTCAGGATTTAGACATGATCGGGGTAGTGCGAGGGCCGGGTTCGTTTACTGGAATTCGGATAGGAATCGCGACAGTACAGGGGTTGGGCCAAGTGTTGAATCTTCCGCTCATTGGCGTAGTGTCCTTAGATGCTTTAGCTTGGGCAGGTTTGGGGAGGACGGAAGACATCGTTCCTATTCTGGATGCGCGCAAAAATGAATGGTACACGGCGCGCTACCGCTGGACGCGAGGGGAAGAAAAAGCGGAGTGCTTAACAACACCCCAAGCCTTGTCCAAGGATCAATGGCTGGAACAATTGAAGGAACTGAATCGACCGATTTGTTTCGTTGGAGATGCTGCTGCAAAATCGAAGGAACGCATTGAGGCCGTTTTGGGAGAGAAAGCGATAATTTTACCAGAGTATGAAAGTCTGCCTCGTGGTGCTTATGCCGCACGAGCGGTCTGGCAACGCTGGCAAGAAACAGGCGTTGGGGAACGTGTTGAACCGTACTATATTCGTTTTTCTGAGGCAGAGGTCAACTGGGCGAAAAAAGAGAAAGTAAAAATGGAGGAAGCTCAAAGGAGAGAGGGGGATGAATAAAGGGATTGTGCGTCCCATGCTTATCTCCGATCTCGAGGTAATCCTAGAAATCGAGCGTGCCTCTTTTTCTACGCCTTGGTCTTTGGAGTCTTTTAAAGCTGAGCTTAAAGATAACGAGTATGCGCGTTATCTTTGTTTAGAGTTGGACGATCTGGTGATCGGGTACATGGGACTGTGGTTTATCCTTGATGAGGGGCATATTACGAATATTGCCATTGCTCCGAACTACCGGGGGCAACATTGGGGGGAGTATCTAGTGCGTTATGTGATGGAGAAAATGGTGGGCCAGGGTATGGAACGAATGACGTTAGAAGTTCGTGTTTCCAATAGCCCAGCACTGTCTTTATATAAGCGATTAGGTTTTACTATTGCCGGGGTTCGCAAAGGGTATTATGCTGATACAGGGGAAGATGCCATAATCATGTGGGCGGAATTGGTAAGGGAGGTGAATGTAACGTGACAGGGAGTCAGAAAAAGGATGTAGTAATTTTAGGGATCGAGACGAGCTGTGATGAGACTTCAGCGGCAGTTTTGGTGAACGGAACAGATTTGCGTAGTCATGTTATTTCGTCCCAAATAACGACGCATCAGAAGTATGGGGGGGTTGTACCGGAAATTGCCTCGCGCGAACACAGTCTTCATCTGCAACCTGTCGTTCAGCAGGCCTTAGATGAAGCAAAGCTTGGTTTTTTCGACTTATCAGCTATTGCAGTGACATATGGTCCTGGACTTGTAGGATCCTTATTGGTTGGGGTCTCTGGAGCAAAGGCGATGGCCTATGCTGCCGGAATTCCACTGATCGGCATCAATCACTTGGAAGGGCATATTTATGCAAATTTTCTCCATCATCAAGATCTAGAGTTTCCCTTATTGGCTTTGCTGGTTTCAGGAGGACATACTCATATTATTTTATTCGAAGCTCATGGACGATACACAGTACTAGGGCACACACGCGATGATGCGGCAGGAGAGGCACTTGATAAAGTGGCAAGGACCTTAGGTTTAGGTTATCCAGGAGGGCCTCAAATTCAAAGGGTAGCTCAAGAGGGGGATGCGTCAGCGTTCAAGTTCCCACGGGCGATGTTAGAGTCGGATAGTTTGGATTTTAGTTTTAGTGGTATGAAATCATCTGTGCTTAATACGTTAAATTCGGCACGCATGCGGGGAGAAACACTCAGTGTTCCGGATATTGCGGCCTCATTTCAGCAAGCAGTTGTAGATGTTTTAGTCCGTAAAGCGTTGATGGCAATCGAGCGGACAGGCGTCAAGACGTTTGTGCTTGCGGGTGGTGTTGCGGCGAATAGTCTGTTACGCGAAACCTTAGAGCAAGTGTTGGCGGAGCATCATGTTCGCATGGCTTGTCCACCCCCTATTTATTGCACGGATAACGGGGCAATGATTGCGGTAGCTGGATATTATCATTATTTAGGGGGTGATTTTTCACCTTGGACACTTAACGCAGTTCCTGGTCTGGGACTTGTGTGATACCGTGCGTGATACACCGCGCTCGCGGGACACGTTTTTGAGGGTAGAACAGGGGAAGACATGCGATGCATGATATGCGGAGTTTGGGTGAAAAGATACAAAACGAAGCGAGAAATTAGATTTTCTCGCTTCGTTTTGTATCTTTAGAACTTTCAGGAGGGATAAGAGAGTGTGCGCTCTGTGGATAAGGTTGAGCTGTGGATAATGTGGATAAGTCTGTGCATAAGCATTTGAAGCGGTTTTGAGGTTTTTCGCATTATTCAATCATTTTAGATATGGTTATCCACAAGTCCTGTGGATAATGTGGATAACCTTGGAGTATGGCGGAATGACTAGATTTGATATGTGGATAACTCTGTGGGAATAAAAATGGATAATATTGTGAGTATTTTCTCCATGGAAATCTATTTTTATACAAGAAGACTAATAAACGAATTACATAATGACTAAATTGACA
>DATMYU010000146.1:0-3293 GCA_035560775.1 Desulfosporosinus sp. | reverse complement strand
TGATAGCTATAAAATAATTATCGGTATGTTGCTTTCATGAAGAATTCACCTCGACCGGAGCAGGACGTTTTCAATGATTTGGCACTGCTTTGCTGTAGGCCCGGCTATGTTCATGCCGTTGCGTACTTTTGTTTTCGAGATAATGTAATTCTTTACTCGGATGACCTCAAGAAATCCGACATAGAAAAGATGTTTTCGTTCGAAAAGCTGATTAGAACGGAGATCAATACTTTGCTTGGACTGATGATCAAGGCTGAGATCAAATGGACACTACCAACACCAAAGACTATACAAGAATACATTGGGGAAAGCGAACGACTACTGCAGGAATTGCATAATTGTCTGTCCAATGAGTTTTTAAAAGGTGTAACTAAAGAAGAAATTCAAAACAGTATAGCCAAGCCTTTTCAAAGAGGCAATGTTCTGAGAGAACCGATCTTTTATAGCGGAGAGGCGGCATACAATTTTCAGTACTTGGATTTTGCCTCCCGGAAGTATGCCGCAGATGGGCTGTGGCTTCAAGCTGAGAAAGGGTTTACGATCGAGCAGGCATCAATCGTTGCTAAGGCAATCGATGAGATTAAGGAAGTCAACTTTGATGCGGTTAGGAAGCGATTACAACAGCAACATCCTGACGAGTGGACGATGGTGCCTTTTTTTGCTTTTAATGTGGAAGAGGTTGCAGTGAAGGTCGGTCTTTCAGCAGAATTAGTGGAGAAGATTCTTGGCGCGTTTGAACTGGGCACTGTCGAGCGTAATGCGGGATTCAACACCCTTCAAGACTTCAACATTATTACAGCGACCCCCCTTCTTCGGATGCCAAACGGGGAATTCCTGTCCCTCCAGTCTTATTCCCTTGCCGAGGCAATTTATGAAGCCCCGTTCTACTGGATGGTTAATGATAAGGGGTATTTACCTACACTGACCAAGAATCGCGGTGATTTCACAGAGAGCTTTATCGCTGATCGCCTTGGATTGGTGTTTGGTGCAAAACATGTATATCAGAACATTGATATAATTGAGACCAAGGCTGACACTGTGTCGGAAATCGATACACTCGTCATTTGGGCTAACCGAGTTATCGTTGTACAAGCAAAATCTAAACGCCTAACCTTGGAGGCGAGAAAAGGGAACGACCAGATTATCCGAGATGACTTCAAGAAGGCTGTTCAAGCCGCATATGATCAAGGATCTCTTTGCGCGATGTGTCTTCTGGGCAATCGCTATAAATTTGTAACACAGGATGGTATCGAAGTACTGCTGCCGGATGATATTAAAGAAATATACCTATTCTGCATTGTAAGTGATCACTATCCCGCCCTGAATTTCCAGGCACGACAGTTTTTGCAGCCCCAAACCATAGAACGGTTACAGCCTCCTCTGGTAATGGATATTTTCGCTATTGATGCGATGACCGAAATGCTGCAGTCCCCTATTCAGTTTCTCAGCTATATCAATCGTCGTGCTATATACGACAAGCAACTCATGGCGTCGCAGGAACTGACGATTCTCGGCTTTCATCTCACGAATAATCTCTGGGTAGCACCCGGTATTGACCTGTTACATCTGGCAGATGATTTCACTAGTGGGCTTGACATTGCTATGTCTGCAAGACGTACAGGCATTCAAGGAGCGCCTATACCAGACGGAGTCCTGGCTCGTTTTGGAAATACAACGGTTGGTCGAATAGTGAAGAACATCGAAGCCCGGCCAGAGTCAGGTACTATCGATCTTGGTTTTCTTCTCTTAGGGATGAGCGAACAGGCAGTGAATGAGATGAGTCGAGTCATAGACAGGCAAGTTGAACGTACCAAAGTCGATGGTAAGGTACATGACGCCTCTTTCAGCTTCAAGGAGAGCTCTGGTATTACTTTCCATTGTTCTGATGAGCCGCAATATGTGGCTGGGCAGCGCCTTAAATCCTATTGCAGGCAACGAAAATATAAGGAGAGGGCCAAAGAGTGGTATGGTCTATGCATTAGTTCGACGGGAGCAGATGTAAGATTCGTAATCGCTCTGACCTATCCATGGCTCTCTGACCCTACCATGGACGAAAGTACTCGGGATATGCAGGCCCCTATGCCAACAAATCGGGCCATACAAAAACTATTTAAGGAGGGCATTCGAGCAAAGAAAGTTGGCCGTAATGACCCATGTCCCTGTGGGAGCGGGCTCAAGTTCAAGAAATGCTGCCTAAATTGACGAATAATAAATAAAAGAGGGCAATCACTATTCTATCAATCTCAGAGGATAAACCTATGAAGCCGCTCTATAAATTCAGGCTGTCAGAACCGTTAGAGTACTTGTTAGATATATTGCTTGAACAGCGCCTCTATTGTGCTCCCTACAATGAACTAAATGACCCTTTTGAAGGGCAGTTTGTTGAAGAGATTATTGACACTCCTGAATTAAGAGTGGTCATGTCTGCATTAAAGGGAATTACCTTGCCTTTTTCGCCGACGAATAAGCCATTAATACGTTCCATAAAGTCTGTTAAAGATCTGCCCATCCATAGCCATAATGATTTGCGAATATGTAGCTTGACTTCTGCATTATGCGATGTGCGGATGTGGTCTTTGTATGCATCCGGTCACAAGGGGGTAGCGTACGAACTGGACGTTAATGGATTTGATATCAAAGTGCATGAGGTTATCTATGAACCTAAGTTAAAAAAATGGAGTACGACTCTATTAGGAGCACCGTCCCCTGAAGAAGTGCTTAGCCGCAAAACGGAACATTGGACTTACGAGCATGAGTATAGGATATTTACCAATGAAAAGTATTTGTCTGTGAAAGACCGCATTCGTCGCGTAATTGTTGGCGCAAGAGCTACACCGATGCTTGAAAATCTTATTCGCAGACTGGCTGGTGAGAATATTGAGGTTGTCAGAGCATCATTGGATGTTGATGGCGTTCGAGTTTAAGCTACAGGAAAAACACGTCTATTGACGATCCATTCTACATAGGGGAATTTGCTTGATGCATTGTTTTTAATCGCGAAAGAATTCTATGGGATATTTTTGCAGTAACTGCCAAAGAATCGGATTTCAGGCAGGTTTATCCGACTCAGGCTCTATCTCCAGAACCTCTGCTTCCGCCGTCGAGGCCTTTTCCCATGCGAGGAATTTTTCGAGGTCACGACCTACCGATATGATGACTGCGGAAAGGACGGCGAAATCGTCGGAAAAGCCGATGAGGGGCATGAAATCGGGAATGGCGTCTACAGGCGAGACCAGATAGATGAGCCCTGCGGTGATCAGTACAAGGGTCTGCCATGGCACCTCACGGTACTC
>DATMYU010000145.1:0-3021 GCA_035560775.1 Desulfosporosinus sp. | reverse complement strand
TAGTCCTTTAATAGCTTTACAGAAAGTATAATTTTAGTACCATAATTCTGGTGGTATCAGTGCAACTAAGGCGGCCGCCGGTGCCAGCCAAGTTTTCTTTAACGCATTAAGAAGAGACTGCAGATTGGCTTTTGCCAATTTGTAGTCTCTTCTTGTACTAAGTGAACATAAACTATATTGCTAAAAGGAGAGTGAACAATGAATAATGAAACCGTTTTCCGTGGGCCAAATCAGGAAATTGGTGAATGGTGTATTGATTCAAGGACCCGATGATTTGCTAATTATGAATGCAGTATACTACTTGAGAAAGATGAAAAAACCCAATACGCTCCTTTTTTTAAGGTCAAAATGGAAAGTGGATTGGGATGTCATCCAAAGATGTGCTCCCTGTGCGGTCGTCACGGATAAGTTGTTTGAAGATTTAAGCTGCATAGACGGTTGTACGATTATTTTAGTAGAAAATACTGAAACCGCTTATTGGCAATTTATTGAACATTATCGGAACCTTTTTCAGATTCCTGTGATTGCCGTAACAGGCACGTGTGGAAAAACAACGACTAAGGATATGATCAAGCATATCCTCAAGAATAAATTTAAAGTTTATGGCACAAACGCCTCAGCAAATGGTCGTACCGGAAATTTTAGTTATCTGATGGGGATTGACGAGACTACAGAGGTTGCTGTATTTGAAACCGCAGTGGGTAAGCCAGGTGACATTACTAATAGTAGCAACTATTTTAAGCCAATCATCGGTATCATCACAAACATAGGGGTAGATCATCTGGATGGTTGTAAAACGGTCAATGGTTATATCCAAGCTAAAGGAGAAATGGTGAGCATACTGGGCGATGAAGGCATTCTGATTGTCAATGCGGATGATGAAAAAAGCAAAAGAATTGGGCTTGATAAATTCAGAGGACGTATTGTATATTTCGGTATCCATAGCCCGTCAGAGTTTCAAGCATCAGAGGTTTACTATGGAGAAAATGGTATGGACTTTATATTAACGTTTGAGAATATGAAGTATCCGATGTTCGTGCCGGGCTATGGAGAGCATCAAGTCTATAATGCCTTGGCCGCCTTGGCCGCTGTTCATGAGGTAGGGATGGGAATTGGGATGAGGGAAGCAGCAGAACGGTTGCGAATTTTTCATAATATGGTAAGGCATTTAGAAATGGTCCCAGGTATAGCCGGTTCCATGATCCTTGATGATACTTGGAAGATTAACATTAATTCCTTGGAGGCAGCTTTCAAGGTACTGCATGAAATGGGGAGAGGGAAAAAAAGAATGGCATTGTTAGGAAGTTTAACGAGCCTCGGAAATTGGCAAGAGGAAGTTTATCTAAACGCCGGAGAAATGATTGCACAAATGGAAGTGGATGTCCTCATTTCAGTTGGCAAGATGGCTGGAAAAATGGTTGGAAAAATGGCTAGGTACGCTGAAGCAAAGGCGTGGAGCGGTGAAGTTTATGCCTTTGTGAAATATGATGATGCCTACCGTATGCTCAAACAGATATTGGATGAACATTGTATTTTGCTAATCAAAGGAGACATGTATGACAAATCTATGATCAGTTTAGCGGTAAGATTAAGGGATCAATGAAGGCTAAGTGAATAGGCCTACCTGAAAATCAGGTAGGCCTATTCACTGAAATTTCCTAGGGATCTGTTATTATTTATCAGGTAAACAGGATTCTTCCTGTTGTGTTATGGGTTCATTAGGGGGAGATACTATATTTTCAGGCAAACGTTCTGGAGGGGGTAAAAGCCAAAACTGTATATGGGAAGCAGCAAATTTCGCATGTTCTCTTGCAGATTGTTTACTGTCGCCCGTAGCTATCACATAGGCGTACCGATGCCCCATGGAGAAAGGAGGGGTAAGCAACGTACCTTGTCGTGGTTTTACATAAACCTCTTGAACACCTGGGCAGAGGGAAGCCTTTCGTTTGCCAGTGACTTTCTCCAAGATTCCGGTTTCAGAAAGAATAACATACTGGGCGAAGACCGCTTGCTGATGTCTTGGGCGTAGATTTGGCTCTTGCCCAAGCGCCAATTTCAAGGTTTCTTCAACCAAATTGAGCCCAAGGCCTATCTCAATCAATTTATTCATTCCTCCCCCGGAGATTCGAGGGTTAATTTCAACCAATTTCCATTTTCTCTCGTGAAGATGTCCCAACGCTTTAGTTTTATTGGACATAGGAACAGTTTCTGTTCTCCAAACATGGCGTAATTCCAGATGACAGGCACCTGATTTCATCCCATGAGTTATAATTATGGATTTCACAGCTTCGCTCAATTCTCGGGAAAAGTCTGCAGGGAGATCAATTAGCAAGTTATAGCCTGTAACGATAAAACGATTATGATGGGTGATCTCTTGTTCAAAAACAGCAATAATGTGAATGTTTTGATGATGAACGATTACTTCCGCCAAATATTGCGGTCCGTCCAGAAATTCTTCAGCTAAAATGGGTTCCTCCGAAGTATGAGAGATTTTTCTCAAATAGTGTTTGAATTCTTTGGGATTGTTGATCTTATATACGTCTTTGGAGCCTGAGGAATGAGGCAATTTTAGAATAAATGGAAAACTGCTATTAATTTCTCTCGGTGAGAACGAAGAAGATGTAGCACCTTCTAAGACCATAAAACTAGGGTTATAAGGTGACTGGGAGAGAAGTTGTCGCGAAAGGATTTTATCTTGCATGGAGTTAATCGCTTGCGTGGAAAAGCGGTTAACTCCGAATTCCTCAGCCAGCAGACAGGCGGTATGGCAATAAGGTTCAATGAAACTGACAATTGCACAGATATCGAGTCCATTGGAGAGGAGATGTCTGATAGCATCCTTTATTTCTTCGATGTTGTTTAAATCGCACAACTGCATAAGGTGAACATCAGAAAATGTGGTGCGGTTTTCTAGATAATTGAGTCGATCGGTATAGAGTACGGTATAATATCCAAGACGTTCAGCTGCCTTTAATGCCTCTCGACTCGATCCAGCCTTATGGGTACCCAGAAATATAATCG
>DATMYU010000144.1:0-5960 GCA_035560775.1 Desulfosporosinus sp. | reverse complement strand
ATTCCATCATCCACTTGAAGAACATAGAGCGTGGAGTGTACAATAAGGTGATTACATTTGAGCGTTAGACATTTAATGGCGCTTGGCCATCGGATATAGGAGACTTACTTCAGGTGTGAAGTGATAGCTCCATCTGAAGTTTAGTCGAACTTATCCAGGGGCTTAGCGCCACTTACCTCTCCACTTGAGCGTAAGACATTTAGTGGCGCTTGGCCATCGGATATAGGAGACTTACTTCAGGTGAAGTGATAACTCCATCTGAAGTTTAGTCGAACTTATCCAGGGGCTTAGCGCCACTTACCTCTCCATTGAGCGCTAGACATTTAGTGGCGCTTGGCCATCGGATATAGGTAACTTACTTTAGAATGAGAATTAAAATTGGGAAAGCTTTGAAAGCTGGTCGTTTAATGAGTCTACAAGCAAAAGCTATTTACTTTAATGGAATTGTTCAAGGGGTAGGCTTTCGGCCGTTCGTTTTTAACCTCGCAGGAGAAATGGGTATTACAGGGTGGGTCAACAACTCGAGCCATGGTGTAACTATTCATGCCGAAGGGGACAATCTAGATTTGTTCTATCGTCGTTTGCTTGAAGAGGCCCCGCCTTTGGCTAAAATTCTGACGACACGGTTCGTTGAGACAGAGCTTGTAAACTATGCAACATTCAAAATTGTCCAGAGTGAAGTCATGCCAGAGACGGATGTCTTAATTTCACCAGATGTAGCAACGTGTGGTGATTGCCTTAACGATATGTTAGACCCCAAAGATCGGCGTTACCAATATCCTTTTACGAATTGTACGAATTGTGGTCCGCGGTATTCGATTATTCGAGACGTTCCTTATGATCGAGCACAAACAACCATGTCAGAGTTCCTAATGTGCAAGTCCTGTGCATCAGACTATCAAAATCCAAGAGATCGACGTTTTCATGCCCAACCAGTTGCTTGCGAGGTGTGTGGACCGAAGGCTCAACTCAGTGATGCAATGGGTCACCTGATTCCTGGTATTGGCGTCGATCAATTGGCTCAAGGTGGAATTGTGGCCGTAAAAGGGCTGGGGGGCTTCCATCTTGTTTGTGATGCTCGCAATGCACAAGCAGTGCATCGTTTACGTGAGCGAAAAGAACGGGGAGCCAAGCCTTTTGCAGTGATGGCTCGGACAGTGGAAAGAGCGCGTGATGAGGTTGTCATTGGCGCGAAGGAAGAAGTAATGTTACGGAGTTCGGCTGCCCCTATCGTTGTTCTGGAACGGCAGATGGGACGAAGGGATTCCTTACCAGAAGATATTTCGCCGGGTATACATACGCTTGGCATCATTCTTCCTTATACACCGCTTCATCATCGTTTGTTTGAAGGTCCGTATGATTTTTTGGTGATGACGAGTGCCAACCTCAGTGGGCGTCCACTTATCTATACCAACGATGAGGCCTTGGAAGAGTTACAGGGAATCGCTGATTATTTCCTGATGCACAACCGAGATATTTATCATCCATGCGACGACTCGGTCGTTCAAGTTATTGGAGACGAAGCAGTTTTTCTGAGGCGGGCCCGTGGATATGTCCCCTTACCGATTATGATGTCTTCCAGCCATGTCAAGACCCCCTTTCTCGGTGTGGGCGGAGAGCTGAAAAACGCCTTTTGTCTCGCCTTCGGGCAGCGGGCTTTTGTAAGTCAGTATCTTGGCGATATGGAAGGGTACGAAAATCTCCAACGATTTCACCAGGAATTAGCATCTTTTCAACGAGTGGTCAATATTACGCCGAGTGCGGTTGCCTACGATAAACATCCGAATTACCAGCTGACGCGATTTGCCCTGGAACAACCTTTGCCTAAACTTTCGGTGCAACATCATCACGCCCATTTAGTGAGTGTGTTGGGGGAATGGGATCGAACAGAACCGACCTTGGGGGTTATCTGTGATGGAACTGGACTTGGTGAGGATCAGTGTATTTGGGGATTTGAATTTTTGTATGGTAATGCCTTAGGCTATGAGCGTAAGGCGCATCTGGAGTACTTACCCCTTCCGGCAGGCGATGCGGGTGCCAAACGTCCTTTGCGGATTGCTTATGCTTATCTTAAAACACTTTTTTCTGGTGAGGCGTGGAAAAAGACGGAGCCCTTTTGGACAGCGCTTCCTGACAAGGAACAGAAGATCTTAGATCGCCAACTTGAAACAGGAATTCAGGTGTTCCAAACGTCGAGTGCTGGGAGGCTCTTTGACGCGGTGAGTGGATTGCTTGGTGTTTGTACAAAGGTAACTTATGAAGGACAAGCTGCGATTGAACTGGAAAGTCTTGCTACGAGGTTTGGGCAGCAACAGAGTTTCGAAGACATGGAACCTAGCACAAAAAAAACGCAACGGCTCTATTCCTATGAAGTAAGAGTTGAGAATGCGGTGCTTATCCTTGGTGTAAGGCCGCTCTTTGAAGAACTAGTGCAAGACGTTCTTCTCGGCGTGAGTCGAGGCGAAATAGCGTATCGTTTTCATCAGACAATCGCTCAGACTGTCGTGGATTTGGTGATACAACTAGGCGAAGAGGGAGAGCCCTTGGTTTTGAGTGGTGGGGTGTTTCAAAATAAGCTTTTAACGGAAGCGGTCCTTCGAAGCTGTCGGAAAAAGGGAATTAAAGTCTTGCGTTCCAGAATGCTCCCTCCTGGGGACGGCGGACTTGCCTTCGGACAACTATTAATTGCGAATGAGGTGTTGTAAATGTGTTTAGCCATTCCAGCTAAAGTTGTTACGATGGAGGGATCCATGGCCAAAGTAGATATGATGGGAAATATTCGCCTTGTCAGTGTTCTCTTGGTCCCAGAGGTTCTGATCGGGGAATATGTTTTAGTGCATGCAGGCTTTGCTATTGGAATTATTGACGATGAAAGCGCAAAGGAAACGGAAGAACTTTTATTGGAGGTAGCCTATGCCTATGAAGAAGGAGAGTAAGAGTCTCTTGGCTAAGGCGAGTGGGTATCTTGTGGAAATCAAGGCTTTAGCTCAGAGTTCGTTTACAATCATGGAAGTCTGTGGATCGCACACTGTAGCCATCGCCAAAAATGCACTTCGGGAGCTGTTGCCGGAGACGGTTCGCTTAATTTCTGGACCAGGTTGTCCTGTATGTGTTACGGATAGCGGTGATATTGATCGTTATCTTTATTTGGCCGCTCAACCAAAGGTTATTACGGCAACCTTTGGAGACATGATTCGTGTGCCGGGGACAGAGAAGAATTTGCAGATCTTGAGAGCAGAAGGGGCAGACGTTCGAGTTGTTTATTCGACCCAAGATGCATTGGAGTTAGCCCGTAAAAACCCAGACAAAGAGGTTGTTTTTTTGGGGATCGGGTTTGAAACGACAACCCCAACGGTGGCGGTGAGTTTGGAAACAGCAAAGCTTGAAGAAATAGAAAACTATAGTGTGCTATCCATGCATAAGGTCGTTCCTCCCGTTTTAAGACGTTTGGCGGAGGACGATGAACTAGTGGTTGATGCCTTTCTTGATCCGGGACATGTTTGTGCCATCATCGGTACAGAGCCAATTAAGTTTATGGCTGAGGACTATGGTAAACCAGGCGTTGTGACAGGCTTCGAGGCCTTGGATATATTGGAAGCTATTGTTATGCTCCTGCGTCAACGTGCCGAGGGGCGCGCGGAAATTGAAATTCAATATAGACGTGTCGCCAAAGTTGAGGGAAATCCTTATGCTAAAAGGTTCATAGCACAGGTCTTTGAGCCTATAGATGCATCGTGGCGTGGAATCGGACTGATTCCCCAAAGTGGTTTGGGCATACGGGCGGAGTACAGCCCTTGGGATGCGGCCAAGAAATTCTCGTTGCCAGTTTTTCACGCGCAGGAAACGCCGGGGTGCCGTTGTGGAGATGTTTTGAAAGGACTCATTTACCCGACTCAATGTCCATTGTTTGGCAGACGTTGTACGCCGATGAAGCCAGTGGGTCCCTGCATGGTGTCTACCGAAGGGTCTTGTGCCGCTTATCACCGATACGTACAAAGGAGTGTGGATTAATGGAGCGCATCATGTTGGCCCACGGTAGCGGTGGGCGTCTCAGCCATGAATTAATTCGAACCATGTTCCAGAAATATTTAGGAAACCCCTACCTAGACCAGATGAATGATGCCACACTTTTGCCGGGCCGAGGGCATATTGCCGTAACAACAGATTCTTTTGTGGTATCACCCTTGTTTTTCCGCGGGGGAAATATTGGCAAGTTAGCGGTATGTGGTACGGTTAATGACCTGGCGGTTAGTGGTGCTATTCCCCAGTTCTTAACGCTCGCGCTTATTTTAGAAGAAGGCTTACTGATTGATGACTTGGAACGGATTATTAAGAGTGTTGCCCAGACAGCTGCTGAAGCAGGTGTTGTGATCGTTTGTGGGGATACCAAGGTAGTGGAACGCGGGAGCGCGGATAAAATCTTCATTAATACGACAGGGATTGGGTATATTACAGATCGTTTCGTTGGTCCAGAGTGGATTCGGCCCGGCGATGAGATCCTCATTACAGGGACGATTGGGGATCATGGAATTGCAATTTTGTCTGAGCGAGAAGGGCTGGAATTTGAAACCCCGGTTGTCAGCGACTGCGCGCCTTTAATTGGACTTATCGATGCCTTCTATCGGCCAGGAGTTAAATGCATGAGAGACCCTACCCGTGGCGGTGTGGCGACAACGTTAAATGAATTGGCTGGTCAAGCCGGAGTAAGTATGCTCTTGGACGAAAAACAATTGCCTCTTTCTCCAAGCGTGCAAGGGGCGTGTGAAATGTTAGGGCTAGAGCCTCTTTATTTAGCCAATGAAGGAAAAGTAATAGTTATCGTGGCGCCGGAGGTCGCGGATGAAGTTCTTTTTAACATACAAGCTCATCCACTGGGACGACTTGCGACTAGGATTGGGAAAATACAAGAAGGAAAACCGGGGCTCGTGCTTATAGAAACCCCTCTCGGGGGAAAACGTATTGTGAGTATGCTCGAAGGTGAACACCTACCCCGTATATGTTAAAGAAAACTTGGCTGGCGACGAGCTTGCGAAGGCGGCAGCTTAGTTGCACTTATGCCACGCATACCTGATAGCAGGTATAAAGAAAACTTGGCTAGCGCCCGAAGACACTGTCTTCGCACGTATTAGTCATTCTGTCAGCCTTCAGGCTCCGGTGGTCGCCTAGTTGCACTTATGCCACGCATACCTGATAGCAAGGTATAAAGAAAACTTGGCTGGCGCCAAGCGCTGGTCATGACTTGGACAAGACGTTCGAGGTTAGAGCATCGCCATGGATGACTAGATGCCGTGATGGCCGAGTGTCCCTGTAAGAAGACTCGCCAAGGATGGCAAGGCGCCGTGGTGGTGAAAAGGGATCCTCAGCGAAGGCGGTAGCTAGTTGCACTTATGCCGCGCATACTTGCTAGCTATGGTATGAGAAAGAAGAAAGAGGCGGTATTATGCGGGTTGCGGTTATTGATGGACAGGGTGGAGGAATCGGTAGACATATTGTAGAGCAGTTGCGCAAACGAGTTCCTGAGCTAGATATCCTTGCCCTGGGTACGAATGCCCTTGCTACCGGAGCGATGTTGCGCGCCGGGGCCACAGAGGGGGCTTCAGGGGAGTCCGCGATTTGTTATAATGTAGATCGAGTAGATATTATTGTAGGATCGATTGCAATTATGATAGTCTATGGTTTGTTGGGGGAAATAACTCCGGCCATGGCTACGGCTATTTCGGCAAGTAAGGCAGACAAATTGCTTCTCCCCATACAACGAGGGAATATTCTACTCATAGGGGTTGTTCGAATCCCTCTACCTCACCAGATTGAAGCCCTAGTGGCCGAAGTGGAGGAACGACTTAAGGTTAACCCTTCGTGAGTTATCAAATGTGAATTGGGTTATAATTATAAGATGCTGAAGTTGTCCATACTTATAGATGAGTTGTCGAGTAAAGAAGCTTTGTTTCTTTATACCTATA
>DATMYU010000143.1:0-2936 GCA_035560775.1 Desulfosporosinus sp. | reverse complement strand
ATCTTATAATAAGTCAATGTCTATGCAGTTTAGGTAAATAAATGGTAAGAGCAGAGGAGAATTCATTACATGAAAACAAAAAAAACTTTAGCTTCATTAGCAATTGCTGGTATGGCAATTACTATGATTCCATTTAATGCTTTCGCTCAGGGTGCAGTCCCGACTCGTACTAGCCTAGGTGCGGGAGCTGCTACGCAAATTTCTGTACAAATCGCTAAACAAGGTGGTCCGTCACATACGGTAACTCTTGATCAAATCGTAACTGAAATTATGCCCTACCGTGGCTATCTTAATCCGAGTGAAAAAGATTCCCTTAATGAAGCCAGAACAAACTTATTGACTGCAGTGCAAGATGGAACTTTAAGCGGTGCCGCCGATGGACTTTTGACGGATCAAGTAGTTGCAAAATTTCAAGCGAAAGGTGTTACAAAAGCTGATGCAAAAGTGGCAATCATTAAGTTCCTTCAAGGTTTTCAAGCAATCCACTATTCTGATGATAACGCTACTTTAGAAAGAGCGTTCGTAAAATTTATAACCGAGAATGGGAGAACATTCAGAACGCTTTTTGGAGATGATTTTAAAGTAGAAATACTCTATGGTTTCATGATGGCTACGCAAGATGAACTCCAAAAAGAGATCAAAAAAGAAATTAAAAAAAATCCATCCGCTTTATTAGGCCTTGTGGGCGGCTCTAGTACAGAAGTAAAGGATAAATTAGTTGAATGGCTGAAAACAGCCTTGCACAATGTTGCAGATCCTGCGAAAAGTAAGTACCATGTCTTTGATCAAAAGCTCGCAGATATTGGCTGGAATATAGATTTACTTGTTGAAACGCAACGTCAGGTAGGGGCGGTTATTGATCCGTCGAATGCCGCTGAAAAAGCCGTGGCAATGTCTGTTATCCGCTCTCAAATCCAATGCAAAATCAACGGAACTATCTGCGATCCGTTGACGCCTTTGACATTAAAAAAAGGTGCTAATAAACTTAAACTTGTTCTTCCTGTCAAAGGGATAGATACTAGAGCAGTTAAACTTGCAGGCCTGCTTGCTTGGAAAACCGATAATTCGTCCATTGCGACTGTTGCCAAGGAGGGTTCTTCAATTCAAGCCGGCACTACAAAAGGTACAACAGTCATTACTGCTTATAGGATGACTGATTCGCAAGTAGAAACGAACGAGTTAATTAGGTTCATAGTGACTGTAAATTAGTTAGGTTTTGCTCAACGTGTACTCCACTCTCTAGTTGTGGGAGAAGACATATCGGATTATACAGAGAGTTGGGGATTCCAGCTCTCTACTTTTTTAAATTAATCCTTTTAAGACAGAGAATTCAAGTTGCTTATGCAACGACAGTTTCTCGCTTGGTTTAATAGTTTCCAGGAAACGACCAAAATTTTATCGAGCTTGAAGGATTATTGTGAATAGTTCAATGTCGAACCAGTTTTGCGGGATTGATTTGGGAGGCCGACATGGAAGAGAAAATAGAATTACGGCAGTATTGGGATGTGCTGCGAATACGTTGGAAGATCGTGGTGGCCTTACCGCTCATCGCGGCACTCACCAGTGGAGTTATTAGTTTTTTTGTCATAAAACCGGTTTATCAAGCTTCAACCACACTGATCGTTGGAAAGAAAGCCTTAGAGTCTGGCCAAGCGGCAGCACAAATGCTCGATAATAGTGTACTTCTAGCCAACCAACAACTTGCCAAAACTTATGCGACCATTGCGCAGAGTCGTACGGTCGAACAAAATGTGATCAAGGATTTAAACCTACCGTTGACGGTCGAAGGTCTCGACAGTCTAATCTCTATAAATCCAGTTAAGACCACGGAAATTTTGGAGATCCAGGTGAGCAATACAAACTCTGAGTTGGCAGCCTCGATTGCCAACACAATGGCGCAAGAATTTTCCAAAGCTGTTATTGAAATCAAAAAAGTGGACAGTGTCAGCATTGTGGATACTGCAGTGATCCCAGATAAGCCTATTAAGCCAAAGAAAATCTTAAACGTACTAATTGCCTTTGTTGTGGGCCTTATGGCTTCTGTTGGACTGGTCTTCTTGCTGGAATATATGGATAACACCATAAAGACTTCGAGTGATGTTGAGAAGCTTTTGGGGATTCCAGTACTGGGTATCATTCCAAACTATGAATTGGAAAAATAAGGGCAGGAGGGGAGATTTGATTGGCATATTCATTAATCACCTTGGAGCAAACAAAATCCCCAATCTCAGAGGCCTATCGGGCGCTCAGAACAAATGTCCAGTTTACGAGTGTGGATTCAGAGACTCAAAAAATAATGGTCACAAGCTCAGGTCCTCGGGAAGGGAAATCTCACACGGTCGCTAATCTTGGGGTTAGTATGGCTCAAGCCGGAAAAACCGTTCTTATTATCGATGCTGATTTGCGTAATCCCACTCAGCATAAACTATTTGGGTTGGATAATGGTGATGGGTTATCGGTTTCTCTGGTTCAAGATCAAGACTATCTTAAATATATCCGAGAAACGGCTGTGCCTGGTGTCATGGTTCTCCCGGCAGGTCCCGTTCCGCCAAATCCTGCAGAGCTTGTCGGGTCTAAACGGATGAAACGTCTGATCGAGGAAGTCAGTAAACAATTTGACATGGTCCTTATTGACACTCCTCCCGTTATTACAGTTACAGATGCTGCGGTTCTTGCCCAGGAAGTTGATGGAGTCATCCTAGTCTTAGCCTCAGGGGAAGTGAACAAAAGTTATGCGCAAAAAGCCAAGGAACAGCTGGATAAATTGGGGGTCAAGATCCTCGGAGCTGTTCTCAATAAAGTGGGCGTGAATACCAACGAATACCACTATTACTACTATAACGCTTCTGACGATACGAAGAAGAAGCATACCCGTCATAAAGCCCGCTAAAGCAAAGAAGCAGCCCTTCTTCAGGGTATAACATGAGGGCTAGTGA
>DATMYU010000142.1:0-3000 GCA_035560775.1 Desulfosporosinus sp. | reverse complement strand
GTCAGTGAGGCGCACGAGGTTTTAGGTGAGGGGTTTCAAAATATACAAAACGTTTAGTCTATAACTTTATGCCATACTTTTGCAGGCGATAAAGTAGAGTTGGACGAGTAATCCCCAGATATTTGGCAGCTTTTGTCTGGTTATAATTATGTTCCTCCAATGCCTTGATGATAAGGTGTTTCTCCAACTCTTCCAAAGAGAAACCACCCTCGGAAAGGTTGATTACAGGCGTTGTCGTTTCCTCTAATCTATTATTCAGTAATTCCTTGGGAAAATGTGCTGGTTGAATTTCAGAACCCTGACAAACAATAAGAGCTCTTTCAATCGTGTTCTGAAGCTCTCTTATGTTACCGGGCCAGTTGTAATGAGTTAGAATTTTAATCGCTTCGGAAGAAATCTTTTTACTATGGGAAGGATCGAATTTTGCGAGGAAACCGTTAATCAGAAGAGGAATATCTTCTTTCCGTGATCTAAGTGGTGGCATGATAATACGCATGACATTTAACCGATAATAAAGGTCCTCTCTGAAGGTTCCCTGAGAAATGGCCGTGGCAAGATCTAAATTAGTGGTGGCAATGATTCGTACATCAACATGTATCGTTTCAGTTCCGCCTACTCTTTCAAAACATCTTTCCTGTAGGACACGCAGTAACTTCGCCTGCATATTGATTGGCATTTCTCCGATCTCATCCAGGAAAATCGTACCTTTATCTGCAAGTTCAAAACGGCCCTTCTTTTTACTGGTTGCCCCAGTAAAGGCACCTTTTTCATGGCCAAATAGCTCGCTTTCTAACAGGTGTTCAGGAAGGGCCGCACAGTTTAAAGCAACAAAGGGCTTGTCAACGCGGTTGCTGAGTTTATGTATTTCTACAGCAGTGACTTCTTTACCTGTACCACTTTCACCTGTTATCAGAACAGTTGTCCCAGTTTTTGCAACCTGTTGAATCAAGAGGGTAACCTCTTTCATAACAGCACTCTGTCCAACAATTTTACCGTACTTCTTGCCATATTCCTGTCGTAAAAAATTAACCTGGTTTTCTAAATTAGATAGATGTAAGGCTTGCTTAACCTTTAACTTTAATTCTTCTAGCTTAAAAGGTTTAGTAATATAGTCTGTGGCCCCAAGTTTCATAGCTTCAATTGCAGTGTCAATGGTTCCATGCGCGGTAATCATAATTACTGCGATACTGGGGTTTATTTTTTTTAGCTTTTTTAACACCTCAATACCACCGATGTCTGGCATCTTCAAATCTAATATTACCATCAAGGGTTCGGTTTCCTGGGCTAAATCAAGGCCTTGTAAGCCTCTGTTGGCGGTGAATACCTGATAGCCTTCTTGACTTAGTGCCCTCTCCAGGGCCCAGCACATTCTTTCCTCATCGTCAATCACCAGAATTCTTGATGTCAAGAAACTCACTCCTGTCACAAACTTGTGGTAATACCGGAAGATTAATAATAAAGGTTGATCCTTTGTTCAGGTCACTTTCCACTTCAATAGTTCCACCATGTAATTTAATATTTTGATAGGATATCGATAGTCCCAAACCAGTGCCTGTTGTTTTGGTGGTATAGAAGGGGTCAAATATTCTTAACGTTTCCCCTGCAGGGATGCCCTCTCCGGTATCAGCGAAACTGATATTAATCATATTGTTAGCTTCTGTTGTAATTATTTTTAATTTACCTCCGGACGGCATCGCTTCTGCAGCGTTGAAAATTATGTTAACAAATACCTGTTTTAGCTTTTCAGTATCTGCTAAGATTTTAGGAAGTTTGTTATCAAGCTGCAATTCAACGTTTATACTCTGTTTTTGTAACATTGCGACCGAAAAAGAGAGGACTCCCTTGATCAAATCATTGACAGAACACTCCTTAATAGAAACTTTGCTAGGATGGCCAAAATCCAATAGTCCTTGAATTTCAATATTTTGACGTTCCACCTGTTCGTCTATGGCCCTTGTGAATTCCTCGATACCGCTCACTTGAGAGTATTCTTGCTTCATAAGTTCAACCAAGGTTTTGATAATACCGATGGGGTTACGCAATTCATGAGCCACACCAGTTGCTAAACGGCCAAGTGACACAAGGTGTTCAGATTGCCTTAGTTGATCTTCCAACCGTTCCTTTTCGGTTAGACTTACAGCCATGCGGTTAACTGCGCGGGTCACCTCACCCAGCTCACCCGACATTTCAGGCAATAAGTGGTGTATATCCTTTTCCATGAGATGTAATCCCTGCTTTAATCGGTCGACTTTGGTGGTTAAATTTCTGAATATTATAAGGGTACCAATAATAACTAAGGCCAGTATGCCAAGGGTGAAATAACGAAGCATTTTTCGAAAGTAACTACTCTGGTAAAAGAAGGGGTTAAGTCGCTCTCCAGCCGATATAACTGCTACCACTTTCCCGTTAAGTACAACAGGAGATATGTACTCAACGATTTGATCATTCCAAGTGCCAGAAATACGAAAGAGTGGTTCCTTTCCCATCTCAGCAGCTATCAAGCCTAGTTTAGTATTGGCAAATATTTCTTTCTCCCTCTGAGCTTCTTCTTCCGGTGAGAGGATACGATAGGCATGCAGGAAACCTAGTAATGTAATCTTTTCTGTACGGGGAACATATAGACTGAAGCGAATGTCTGAATTCGCTGGAACCTGGGGTTCTACGACCCGGGTGAACTCGTTCTGAAGCATGGCTGGTGGGATATCTTCTGGACCTGTCCAGAGAGACACCAGATTTTTTGAGATTGCATTATTTGTACTTTTGATCAAGGATTCCAGTCTCTGCTCTTTGTCGATGAAGACAACTTCATCCGTCCGTGAAGCAAAAAAGATGTCATACATCAATGCTACTAGGGGTACAAGCAGGATTATGGCAATGATAATCACTATCTGATTAGTCAGACTGTTACCCTTAAAAGAAGGAAATTTTTTTTTATTCTTCAGCAAAATCAACTCCCATATAATGGCTAATGCGAAAATTGGATCATATGATACATATTAT
>DATMYU010000141.1:0-4551 GCA_035560775.1 Desulfosporosinus sp. | reverse complement strand
ATAATCGAATTATATCTCCTATTACACAATACCTTAAAAAATGTGAACAAGCCAATTTATAGCTTAAGGAGACCCCCTTTTTTTGTTGTTCCCTGTTAGGCCAGTCGTGCCGCCACTCTTTTATTTCGACCAATATCATGGTATTATGCAGACTAAGAGATTTTGTGCCAATTGTTATCGTGAGAGACGAGGCCATAGACAAAGTGCTATGGCCTTATACATATTTCAACAATGTGAGGATTGTTAATCTTCAAACATAAGCAGCTAAAAATAATTACTGATGGAGGATGGTATGTGGTATGGGATCACAAGCAGTCAAAAGAATTTACGTGGAAAAAAAGCAGGGCTATGATATTGAAGCTCAGGGCCTCCTCAACGATTTACTGGAAAATCTAGGAATTAAAGGCTTAGAAGGCTTAAGAGTCATTAACCGTTATGACATTTCTGGAATTACGGATGAGGAGTATGCAAAGACTCGTCCTATTATTTTTGCCGAACCTCCGCTGGATTTGGTGTTTGAGGAGGAGCTTGATATTCCCACTCAGGATCTGGTTTTTGCGATGGAATATCTACCTGGTCAGTATGATCAGCGGGCAGATTCTGCTGCCCAATGTGTACAGATTCTTACTCAAAAAGAGCGTCCCAATATTGCATCAGCCAAAGTGATTATTTTAAAGGGTCTATTAGCGAAGGACGATTTTCAAAAAATTAAAGATTACTGTATTAACCCCGTTGAATCACGAGAAGCTTCTTTAGAAAAACCCGAAAGCCTGGATTTTGAACTAGTGATTCCACCTGATGTAGAAATCATTGATCGTTTTACTGAGAAAACGCCTGCTGAACTGAGAGCATTTTTTCAAGAGACCGGTTTAGCGATGAGTTATGAGGATTTAGTTTTTTGTCAGGGTTATTTCCGAGACACTGAGAACAGGAATCCGACGATTACAGAGATCCGAGTGATTGACACCTATTGGTCGGATCATTGCCGCCATACAACGTTTAATACCCGAATTGAAGAGGTTTCTATCCCAGATGGAGATTTTGCCCTCGCTCTTACCACGGCCTACCAGGAATACCTCACTTCTCGGGATTATGTCTATGGCGAAAACGCTGCTACTAGAGATGTCTGTCTAATGGATATCGGCGTTTTGGGTATGAAAGAATTGAAGAAAAAAGGGCTTTTACATGACCTTGATGAATCTGATGAGATCAATGCTTGTAGTATTGTTGTGAATGTTGATATTGAGGGTCAAAATGAAGAGTGGTTGGTGATGTTTAAAAATGAGACCCATAACCATCCCACGGAAATCGAACCATTCGGAGGAGCTGCGACCTGTTTAGGCGGTGCCATTCGAGATCCCTTGTCTGGCCGCACTTATGTTTACCAAGCTATGCGTGTGACAGGAAGTGGCGATCCGAGAGCGAAGATAGAGGATACTCTACCCGGAAAATTACCACAGAGAAAGATCACCAGAGGTGCAGCATCTGGTTACAGTTCCTACGGAAATCAAATCGGAATTGCCACAGGTCAGGTTACGGAATTCTATGATGAAGGTTTTGTGGCCAAACGCATGGAAATCGGGGCTGTGATTGCTGCTGCTCCCCGCAAGAATGTGGTGCGTAAAGTCCCTGAACCAGGGGATGTTGTTGTCTTGGTCGGTGGGAGAACAGGCCGGGACGGGTGCGGAGGTGCTACAGGCTCTTCTAAAGAACACACCTGTGAGTCATTACTGACCTGTGGGGCAGAAGTGCAAAAAGGAAATCCTCCTACAGAACGCAAGATCCAAAGGCTCTTCCGTAATGCGAAGGTAAGTACTTTGATTAAGCGATGCAATGATTTCGGAGCGGGTGGCGTTGCCGTAGCCATTGGAGAATTAACGGATGGCTTGGAAATTGACCTGGATGCTGTGCCGAAAAAGTACGAAGGCCTTGATGGAACAGAACTCGCGATTTCTGAATCGCAGGAGCGTATGGCAGTCGTTATTGGGGCCGAAGATTTTGAGGCGTTTGCAAGGTTCGCTCAGGAAGAAAATTTGGAAGCTACCTTAGTGGCCCGGGTCAGCTCTAACCCTAGACTTAAGATGCTTTGGCGGGGGCAGGCGATTGTCGATGTCAGTAGGGCGTTTCTCGATACCAATGGGGTTAAACAGACAACAAAGGTTAAGGTGAATCTTCCTGATGCAGGCCTTAATTACTTTAATAGGCTGCCAGAACCAGTCGCCAACACTATAGCAGCGAATGAAGGTCCCTCTTTAAAAAAGGCTTGGCTGGCCAATTTAGCGGACTTAAACGTCTGTAGCCAAAAAGGGTTGACGGAGAGGTTTGACGGCAGCATCGGAATGTCTTCAGTGCTCATGCCGTTGGGCGGCAAGTATCAAGCGACCCCAGCAGAAGGAATGGTAGCAACGCTTCCTGTGCTGTCAGGGGAAACGAGTACCGCGACTATGATGACCTTTGGCTACAATCCACAATTGGCTAAATGGAGTCCGTTCCACGGCGCCTTATATGCTGTTGTTGATGCGGTAACTAAGATCGTGGCCTTAGGTGGAGATTATCGTAACGTGCGCCTTACTCTGCAAGAATATTTTGAAAGACTGGGGACTGATCCGGAAAAGTGGGGGAAACCCTTCAGTGCTTTACTTGGAGCTTTTTACGCTCAAAAGAAATTAGGAATACCTGCCATTGGTGGAAAAGACAGTATGTCCGGAACTTTTATGGATTTGCATGTTCCTCCGACGTTGGTTGCTTTTGCGGTCAATGTTACCCGTGCAGATAAGGTTGTGTCTCAGGAGTTTAAAAAGGTCGGCAGTCAAGTGGTCTTAGTGTCGGCTGGGCGTGATAAATATGAAGTTCTTGATTTTGAGCATCTGTGTAAAAATTATCTAAAGATTACTGAGCTGATCAATTCGGGAACAGTCTTAGCCTCTCATACCGTAAAGATGGGCGGACTGGCTGCTACTCTCAGCAAAATGTCGTTCGGCAATCGGATCGGGATGGCCTTTACTGGTCAGATGGATATATTAGACTTGTTTTCGCCTGACTATGGTTCGATCGTCTTGGAAATCGGGGAAACTGTGAATTTAGCTGAGGTTTTCGGTGAGGTAGGGTACCAACTCCTCGGACACACTCAGGAAAAACTTGCGATCTCGGTTAATGGAGTGGCTGTCGAGTTGGATGGCGCTTTACAAGCTTGGGAAAAGCCGCTGGAAAAAATCTTTCCTACGCAAACGGAAAAAGTTGCTGGGCCGCTTGTGTTGAGTTATAATTTACGCAATACGCAAAAGCCATCCACTAAAGTGGCCAAGCCAAGAATCTTTATTCCAGTTTTCCCAGGAACTAATTGTGAATACGATTCGGCAAAGGCCTTTGAGAAAGCTGGGGGCCTAGTTGAAACCTTGGTGATTAGAAACCTAACGGCTGCGGATGTGGAACTATCTATCCAAGAGATGGCTAAGAAAATTAAAAATGCCCAAATTGTTATGCTTCCGGGTGGTTTTAGTGCCGGAGATGAACCAGATGGTTCGGGGAAATTCATTGCCACCATGTTCAGAAATCCTAGGATTAAAGAAGCGGTGCTGGAACTAATAAAACAACGAGATGGTTTAATGCTCGGAATTTGCAACGGATTCCAAGCGTTGATTAAACTTGGTCTCGTTCCGTCCGGAGAAATTATGGATTTAACTGAGGATTCTCCGACCCTCACCTATAACAAAATTGGGCGTCACGTTTCCTGTATGATCCAAACTAAAGTTGTTTCCACTCTATCCCCTTGGTTTAGTGGAGTGGAACTGGACGAGGTTCATACGGTGCCAATCTCGCACGGCGAAGGACGGTTTGTCGCAAATAACAAAGTGATCCAGAAATTGATTGCTAATGGGCAGATTGCTACTCAATACGTCGATCTCGCCGGTCACCCAAGCAATGATATTCTCTATACTCCGAATGGCTCCTATGAAGCGATTGAAGGAATTACTAGCCCGGATGGACGCATTCTAGGTAAAATGGCTCATTCCGAAAGAACCGGAAGAGGAGTAGCGATTAATATCCCTGGGAATAAGTATCAACCTATTTTCGCGGGTGGAGTGAATTACTTCAGAGGATAAAGGGAATTTGCGATCAATTTTTTTGCAGATTGTCGAAGGTTCATGTTGAACTTTAATACTATAGAATTACTAATTACAGTTAATAGGAGATGAAGTCGTGAAAACTCAATTTGAAGCAGCTATTATCGAAGAACAAGGCAAAACCTTTGCGATTGTTTCTGTTCAGCCGGCAGTATTCCAAAACTCGTCTGACACAACCACAATTATCAAAGCATTGCTACCGACCTTTAATGGAATTCCTGTGGTCCTTGTGACTAGAGATACAGAAGGAAAGCCGGCTTATTACGGACGAGGGGACATTGTTAAACTCCTTGATAATGTCAACATTGGTGAAGCTCCATGGCGTCAAGTCGACGCTGAAATAGACTTGGGCGGTTCTTGCCCGGTAAAAGAGGAAGAATCTTAATTTGTAAACTATAACTATTTAAGGGGGTAGGTAATCCATAGT
>DATMYU010000140.1:0-2743 GCA_035560775.1 Desulfosporosinus sp. | reverse complement strand
TACTGCACCTTACATGCAAAAATGACTGACGTGATAGTGTCCTGATTTGATTGCCGTGATATTATTGAGTCTGACCCTAACTTAAAATGAACCTTTCCCAGGCAACCACTTATTAAGTTGTTCTGGTAAAGCTTTATAATTCTTAAGAAGGAGCTAACTGCAATGTGTGAATCAAATGCCTATCTCAAAGATGGAAAAAACGAAGTATTGTTTATGGAGTCGGTTGATAGCATAGAACCTTGCGAGAACGGTCTTAAACTCATGGATATCTTCGGAAAACAAATGTTTATTCAAGCCAAGATTAAAAATATGACCCTTCTCAACCATCGTATTCTTTTAGAAAAAACCGATAGTCAAAAATAGCCTCTCGGAGTTTCTAAATGATGGAAATAGGAAAATATCGAATGCCGAGAGGCTATAAATCTGAAAGGAGGAAACTTTCCTTTGAGGCTTCACTCAACGTTTCTTCCGGAAGGGAGAAAATGAACATGGATCTCCCTCTTTGGCTTCAACAAAACAGTTTACTTGCGCCTTCTCCTTCGAAATTAAAGCAATCTGACTTTATTCAAAAAACTCTTAAAGGTATTATTGATTTTGTCAGGGAGTCCGTCTATTCAGAGGAGATTGCTCTTCGCTCAGGGTTCCTGCAAGCCATCGATCCTAGGGCGAAGCTTATAGCTATTTTCTCACTCCTCCTAACCGTCAATCTTCTGCGCCATCTTCCCTTGCTTTGGGGGGTCTACCTAGTTATTTTGATCCTTGCTACGTTATCCAAGGTGCCTAGTCGGTTTCTGATTCAGCGGGTTTGGTTTGTTGTTCCGTTATTTACGGGAATCATGGTCCTTCCGTCCTTATTTAATTGGGTACGCCCCGGTGATCCCCTTTGGGTTATTTGGACTTTCTCGGCCCCTCTCCACATCGGGCCCATTCATTTCCCTCCTGAGTTGATCATCACTCGCCAGGGTTTTTGGGGCGCACTCCTTTTGATCAGTCGAGTAGGAATTTCAGTCACTCTTGCTGTTCTCCTCACCCTAACGACACGTTGGAACAACTTGTTACGCGCTTTACGTACCTTTTTTGTACCTAAGATTTTCATCGTTACTTTGGAAATGACCTATCGTTATATTTTTGTGCTCATCACCCTTCTTGAAGACATGTTCTTAGCGCGAAAAGCACGTGATGCAGGCCATTCTTCCGGTGCTGAACAACGACGTTTCGTTGGTTCCTCCATCGCACACCTTTTTGGTAAATCTCTGCAAATGAGCGAAGAGGTTTATACCTCGATGATCGCGCGGGGATATACTGGTGAAATTTATACCCTTCAGCGTTTCCGACTGCGTTGGATGGACGTCTTTATCATAGGAGTCAGTCTAATGGCGAGCTTAACGCTTTATGCTGCCGACAAAGTCTTAGGAGGATAAAAAACTTGTCTAAACAAACCGTTCCTCTATTTGAATTAAGTGACGTTTCGTACGCCTATATTCTGGATCATCCTGTTCTGTCCGATATTTGTCTTCAGCTCTATCCAGCGCAAAACCTTGTTATTCTCGGAGCCAACGGAAGTGGGAAATCTACACTACTAAAGATTCTTGCTGGGCTTGTTCATCCCACATCCGGTAAAATCTTGGCCTTTGGGCAGGAACTTACAGAAAAAAAGCTGCAAGATCCTTCCTTTTTATCCGAGTTTCGCCAACGTGTGGGCTTTATTTTTCAAAATTCTGATGCCCAACTATTCTCGGCTACCGTTCGAGATGAGTTAGCCTTTGCGCCACTGCAGCTTGGCCTTTCGGCTGAACAGGTAGAACAGCGGATTGTTGACACCGCTGACCTGTTAGGAATCACACTACTGCTAGACCGCGCTCCCTATAAGCTGAGTGGTGGGGAGAAGAAAAAAGTTGCCTTGGCGTGTGTTCTTACCGCCAACCCAGACGTCTTATTTCTAGACGAACCTACAAATGGGCTCGACCCACGCACCCAGTTTTGGCTTGTTGAATTTCTTTCATCTCTTCAAAGCGTAGGAAAAACAATCATTACCGCAACGCACGACCTTTCCATTGTGGAAGAAATCGCTCAACGAGTGATCATCCTGCGCGAAAACCATACAATCGCATCAGATGGCACGCCGTTCGAAATCTTTAGTGACCGAGAACTTCTACTAGATGTAAACCTTATTCATAACCGTTCTCATTTTCATATCGGCGGATCTAAGGATCACGTGTGAAAAAAAGGGGTAAAAGTTAGGACAATAGGTGAATATCTCTCATTAACTGGCGCGTGTAGCTGAAGGTTCCCATTAAAATGAGGATTCTTTAAGGAGAATGTAAAAATGTGTACTAAACATATTGGCGATATGTGGCGAAGAGCAGTCATTATCATTGTTTTACTGCTTGTTGCCATCTTTACATTAAATAGCCCCATCTTTCACTTTTTCAAATAATAGACATAAAGATGACAGCCCCTAAAATGCTTTAACATCTACAACCCTAGTATATACGCTCAGCAAGCGCTAGGTTATGTATCACTTACGCCGCGATGTAAGCCTGCGTTTGGTTTCTGGTTTGCAAGTAAAGGGGGTACTCAGAAACTTATACTTTCTGCCCTGGAATAAGCATTATTTCATTCAGCAGTGGTGCCGTTTAAGCGGTATGGGGGTCTGATACGTTTAAAAAGACCACGGAGGTTTGACTCTAATGAGTCAAACTTCCGTGGTCTTTGCAAACACCTTCATGGTCTTGCTCTACAA
>DATMYU010000139.1:0-3107 GCA_035560775.1 Desulfosporosinus sp. | reverse complement strand
AGCGTAAGCACACCTTTAAAGAAAACTTGGCTGACGCCCGAAGACACTGTCTTCGCACGTATTAGCCATTCTGTCAGTCGCAGGCGCTGGCGGCCGCCTAGTTGCACTTATACTTCCAGAAAGTATGTAACTGAAAGTAATACTTTCTGACTAGTAGAACCAGGGCCTGGTGGCACTTAAGCTATAAGAGGAGTGAGGAATTATGTCTTTTGATACCAATCGGTTTACCCAGAAATCTCAGGAAGCAATCACAGATGCCCAAACTAAGGCGGAACGAAACGGGAACAGCCAGGTAGAGCCTGAACATCTTTTGCTCTCTCTTCTAGAGCAAGGGGATGGCGTTGTTCCTCAAGTACTAACTAAGTTGGATATGGCAGTTGGCGCACTCATCCAGAGTATTCGGCAAGAGATCAATCGTTTTCCCCGTATTAGCGGCGGAAATGTGCAAATAAGCATTTCACCCCGCTTACGGACTGTTTTAGTAGCGGCTCATGATGAGATGAATACGTTTGGCGATGAGTATGTGAGTACGGAACATTTGCTGCTGGCAACTCTCGGAAAAGCTGGAGGGCCTGTCGAACAAATCCTAAAACAGGCCGGACTAACCCGCGAAAAGTTACTTCAGGCTTTGCGTGAAGTCAGAGGAACTCAACGTGTCACTAGTCAAAATCCCGAAGGCACCTATGCAGCTCTTGAACAGTACGGCCTCAATTTAGTGGAGCAAGCAAGGCGTGGACGTCTTGATCCGGTCATTGGTCGTGATGAGGAAATCCGCCGGGTCATCCAAACCCTATCCCGACGCACAAAAAATAATCCTGTACTGATCGGCGAGCCTGGGGTCGGCAAAACAGCGATTGTGGAAGGATTGGCTCAACGGATCGTTCGAGGAGATGTCCCCGATGCAATTAAGAATAAACAAGTTATTTCTCTCGATATGGGGACCCTAATCGCAGGTGCCAAATACCGAGGGGAATTCGAAGAACGGCTCAAAGCGGTGCTCAAAGAAATTCAAGATCGTGATGATGTAATCTTATTTATTGATGAATTACACACTGTTGTAGGAGCAGGTGCTGCTGAAGGAGCGATGGATGCCAGTAATATGCTAAAACCGATGCTGGCTCGTGGAGAACTCAGCATGCTCGGAGCCACAACGCTGGCAGAATATCGCAAGCACATTGAGAAAGATGCTGCACTCGAACGACGTTTTCAACCCATCATAGTGGAGGCACCCAGTGTCGAGGATACGATCTCAATTCTGCGCGGACTTAAAGAAAAGTATGAAACGCACCACGGCGTACGAATCACAGATGGAGCTATCATTGCTGCTGCCGTGCTTTCCGATCGCTATATTAGCGATCGCTTTCTCCCGGACAAAGCAATTGACCTGATTGATGAAGCGGGAGCGCGTATGCGCATGGAAATCACCAGTGATCCCTATGAATTAGATCAGATTAAACGCCGGATGATGCAACTGGAAATCGAACGTGAGGCCTTAAAAAAAGAAAAGGATAAGGCCAGTAAGGATCGCTTAACAAAAATCGAAGAAGAGTTGGCCAATCTCAAAGAGGAACGTTCCGGCCTGGATGCTCAATTACAAGGCGAACGTGAAGTTTTAGCGCGAATTCAACAACTCAAAGAAGAAGTGGACCGTTCGCGCAACCTTATGGAGCAAGCACAACAGCAATTGGATTATAATAAAGCTGCTGAACTCCAATATGGCATAATTCCCAATTTGGAGAAAGAGCTTAAAGCCACAGAAGAAAAACTACAAGCAAAGCAAACCACACTGTTGAAACAAGAAGTGGTAGAGCAAGATATCGCCGAAATCGTGGCAACCTGGACCCATGTCCCCGTCTCTAAACTGATGGAGAGTGAAATGGCAAAACTCGTCCATATGGAAGATCGAATCCATGAACGGGTTATCGGCCAAGAAGAAGCCGTTCGTGCCGTCGCCGATGCCGTGCGACGGGCCCGTGCTGGTTTACAAGACCCGAATCGACCCTTAGGTTCATTTCTCTTTTTGGGGCCAACAGGCGTTGGGAAAACTGAGCTGGCCAGGGCATTAGCTGAGTTCCTCTTTGATGATGAACAGTCTATGGTTAGAATTGATATGTCTGAGTATATGGAAAAGCATACGGTAGCACGACTTATTGGAGCCCCTCCTGGTTATGTAGGGTATGAAGAGGGTGGACAACTTACGGAAGCTGTTCGTCGTAAACCATACAGCGTTATCCTCTTTGATGAGATAGAGAAAGCTCACGGTGATGTTACAAATGTTCTCTTGCAACTCTTAGACGACGGGCGGTTAACTGATGGGCAGGGTCGTATTGTTAACTTCAAAAACACGGTCGTGATTTTAACCAGTAATATTGCTAGCTCGTCTATTCAGGAGCTAGCCCAGCGCAACGCAGCTCAAGAAGAAGTCCGGTCCGCCATTAATGAAGAACTGAGACACCACTTCCGTCCGGAATTTCTCAACCGTCTCGATGAAGTCATCATTTTCCATCCTCTGGGGCGTGAGCATATCGGGAAAATCGTGGAAATCCAACTTGGACTGTTGCGTCAGCGCTTAAGTGAACGCAAACTCACGTTTGAATTGACGGAGAAAGCGCGCATTCAACTGGCAAATGAGGGGTATGACCCGATTTATGGAGCTAGGCCGCTCAAACGTGTGATCCAACAACGTCTCCAAAATCCCTTAGCCCTTAAACTCCTGCAAGGAGAATTTAAGGAAGGACAACAAATCCTGGTGGATGCCGACGATTTGGGAACTTATTCGTTTTCAGCTCAAATAGATTAAGCAGATTTGAATTTAAGGTCAAAAAAGAGAGTTGGGATCAAATCTCAAGCTATTCCATAATAAGGTGCAAAAATCGTTATTTATAGCCCTAATTACTAGGTGTCTCTCACCTGTAATTAGGGCTTATTTATGCGATTTTCGATTATAGACATAATAATTCCCAGGTGAATATATGGAAAGTTATTAGGATCATCATGCAGGTTGATTTTACTACATATTGAATTAATTCCGGTTTTGCTTCATTTTGTTGGCTCTACCTGTTATAAAATTTGGCTAATATTGATGACTAAATGTATAATGTCTGTCT
>DATMYU010000138.1:0-7293 GCA_035560775.1 Desulfosporosinus sp. | reverse complement strand
TCTGTCAGCCACAGGCGCAGGCGGCCGCCTAGTTGCACTTATACCACCCGAATTATGCCACCCAAAACTTATACTTTCTGATTGGTACGAGAAAAAGAGAGGTCATGATTTTGCCGACCTCTCTATCTATGCGCATTACTTTGAAATTTTATACAGATAAGCATACTCGCTCAGGACTGTCCAGACAAAAGCCGCGATTGAATCATCGACTGGCACATCGGTTTTACCTGATTCATCAAACTGGACCTTGATGATTTCCCCTGCCAACCGCAGCGTAACGATTCCCTCGCTGCCATCTCCTACGACTAAGAAACCTGAGTTGGTACTTTCCTGAAACTCTTTGTCACTCCAGAATAATGTTAATTTAACCTTATATGGCTCACTGGAATATGGGCAGAAGGTCGCACAGTTTCCGCATTCATTACACATTCCGTCTATATGGAGGATCTGGTTGAGATTCAATAGCCCTTGTCCCTTGACCGGAATCATTAGATTAGCGCGGTTTGGACAAACCTCCGCACAGATATTACAGACGGTGTTGCACTCGAGACATCGACTTGATTCTTGATCATGATCGAAGACTGGCTTCAGGACTCCTTTCTTTTCAGCAATTTCTAGCAACTGATTTTTTTGATTAAAGTCAATCCGTGACTTAAACTCTTGGTTAAACTCTAAGTCTTCCTTTTCCATGATTGCTTTAGCTACTTGCGTACCATGCTTAATAGCACCGACCACAGTCCATGGTCCAGCAAGGGCATCCCCACCGATATAGACATTATCCACACTGGTTTCCAGCGTTTCGTCATTAACTTGGATTTTACCCTTATCTCCTATTTGAATTCCATTGCTCTTTAACCAGTCATAATCAATCAGTTCCCCAATTGCCACCAAAACGGTATCGATTGGCAATTCTTCAAACACACCATCCTTGGCCACGGGACTCCTGCGTCCAGATGCATCTGGTTGACCTAGTTCCATCGTCTGGCATTTCAGCACGCCCTCGGTCAAAGAGACTGGCGCAAGAAGTTCTTTGAAGATAACGCCATCTTCAACAGCATAGTGCAATTCTTCTTTGTCTGCCGGCATGTAGTCTTTCGTCCGGCGATAAACGATATAGACCTTCTCGACGCCACTAACCCTCAGAGCAGCACGAGCAGAATCCATCGCGGAATTGCCGCCTCCGACCACAGCGACGTTTTTCCCAAGCTTTAACGCCTCTTTGTCCGCATTAAAAGCCTCTAAGAAGGAAATTGCGCCCCTAACCCGAGAGGTATCCCCTTTTAAGTCCAAAGCCTTCGTTTTACCTGCACCGATGGCTAGATAGACATACCGAAAGCCTTTCGCTTTGTATGCTGCGACGGAAACGTTCGGATCAACCCCAAATTCAAATTTAACGCCCATTTTTTTGATGAGTGCAATGTCGTTAGTAATTGCTTCTCTAGAGATTCTAAAGTCTGGAATCACATATTCGACCGTACCGCCGGCTTTCTCGCGTTTATCAAAAACAGTGACCTCCATGCCCCCTTTGGCGAGGAAATAAGCAGCCGCCAATCCGGACGGACCCGCTCCTAGCACGGCGACTTTCTCAGTTGACCAAGGCTTTAGCCCCGAAAGCTTCTGCATATATCCCTGATAGCCTTTTTCTGCAGCCACCAATTTCTGCCCTCGGATATGCACAGACTCATCGTAGTCCAAGCGAGTACACTTCGTCATACAGTTATGTGTACAAATCGTGCCCGTAATGAACGGCAATGGATTTTTGGACACAATGACATCGAAGGCTTCCTCATAGCGTTTTTCACCCACCAGGCGAAGATACTCAGGAACATCCTGCTCAATAGGACACCCAACCGTACAAGGCGCAAGGAAACAGTCGAGTACAGGCAATTTTAGTTCGGTTTTACGATTGATTATGTCTCTTTTTTCCTTAAGATGATTGGCATCGTCAAAGGCACTTTCGGCGAGGGCTTTTAATTTTACCATATTGAGTTTACTTGACTCTTGACTGTCCATCAGAGGATCTAACAACTCCGCCAGTTGTTTAAAGCGCATATAGGCGCCCGGCTTTAACAAGGTTGTGGCTAGCGTAATTGGCTGAATTCCCGTCTCAAAGATGCGTTCAATATTAAAGGCATCCGCTCCACCGGAGTAGGAGATTTTGAGTTCCCCGTCGAACTCAGAGGCTAACTTGTAGGCCAGATTAATCGTCAAGGGATAAAGTGCTCTACCAGACATATACATTTCATCACCGGGCAATTCTGATTTCATGATCTTTACCGGCAGGGTGTTTGACATCTTGACACCAAAGTCTTTTTTGTGGTCCAAGGCGAAGGCTTTGAGACGTTTTAACATTTCAACGCCATCCTTAAACTGGAGGTCATGGGTAAAAGATTCTTCCTTAAGGGCAATATATTTATAACCCATTTTATCGAAGGTGTTTCTCACATACTCATACCCCAAAAGCGTGGGATTCATTTTCACAAACGTATGCAGTTTCTTTTCGCTAATCAAATATTTTATAATTGCTTCAATCTCCGCAGGTGGACAGCCATGCATCGTCGACAAGGTGATCGACGTACAAATATTTGGAGAAATAGCCTCCACAAAGGCTTGATCCAACTTCTTAAAACGCCCTAATTCTTCGCTTAAAACTGCCCGGCATTCCTTGAAGATCGCCGTTTCAGACGCGTCTTTGAGTCCTTCCACAAATTGGTCGACCTTTGGAGATTGAATCCCCTTCAGATCATACCCCACACTCATGTTAAACATGAAGCGACGATCGCTTTGGTAAAACAGCTCTTTTTGGAGCACATGAAGTACAAACCAGGCTTTCACGTACTCGTCGAAGGCACCCATAATCGGCAGTTCTGTTGACCATTCCGTGTTATAGGCCTCATCTTCCGCTAGAATACAAGGCTTAGGAAACTCCAGTTCATCCATAATTTGAACGGATTTCAACTCAAAGAAACGACTCCCGCTCAAATACGCGGCGACAATATTTTGAGCTAATTGGGTGTGCGGTCCAGCTGCTGGCCCGACCGGAGTATCTAGAGTTTCTCCGAATAAGCGGATCTGCTGATCGGTAGTTTTCCAAAAAAACTTTGCTTCAGCTATACCGTAAATCGTTTTACTTTGTTTAAACTCTGTGAGCACCCAATCAATCAGTTTTCTAAACGAAATTTGCGTCATTTTATCACTCATAGCGATCACTCCTCAATTCTTTCCTTCGTGTTGTTGTTTATCCAATGGCTAACCACCACGTATCTCTCATTTCCTAAAAGGGAGATACGTGACGCTATGCCCTTTGAATAAGTTCAGCTAAACTTCAGATGAAGTCAAGACTTCTCCTGAAGTAAGCTTTCTTTATAATGAGGGCTATCCACACACCTGCAAATATGCCCTTCCAACGATTTCTCAGCAGCCTTTAAGATACTCTGATACCCCGTACAGCGGCAGAGGTGGCCTGAGAGTTCCCGTTTAATCTCCTCTCGAGTAAACCCTTTGCCACTCTCTACCATAGCCTTAGTGGTCAACACAAGGCCCGGGGTGCAAAAGCCGCACTGCACAGCCCCTTGATCGACATACGCCTTCTGCACCTCTGAGAGTTCTCCACTTTTTGCAGCCACACCCTCGATCGTCGTTATCGCTTTACCATCCGCCCAGACCGCCAGATAAATGCAGGAATCAAAGGGAATACCGTCAATCAGGACACTGCACGCTCCGCATTCTCCAACTCCACACCCTTTTTTGGTTCCAGTGTAACCTAAGCGATGTCTCAACAGTTCCAGCAACGAGTCACGAATATCCACTTCAAAATTAAAGGCCTTACCATTGACGGTAAACGCTATTCTTTTAAACAAGTTTCGCACCTCCTGCGTTGACAACTGCTTTTTTCAAAGCTCTCTGTACGAGTTCTTCTATAAGGTGTTCGCGGTACTCTTTCGACGCTCGCCAAGATGTTCGCGCTTTGGCAGAGTTAACTGCCAGCTTGCCGATCTCCGCCACGGTTTCCACTGAGACTTCTTTCCCTTGGGCATACACTTCCGCATCAAGACACCTCAACGGGGTCGGACCCGCTACCCCAAGCCCAATTCGAACGTCGGCAAACGTTTTTCCTGACAGTTTGCAAATGACTGAGACGGCCAGTGTAGCAATATCCATCGCTTCACGCATAGCAAACTTAATATACTGTCCACCAAATCCTTGGTAATCCTCCGGGGAGATGCGGATTTCCGTGAGAATTTCTCCGGGTTTCAGAGCCACCTTGCCAGGGCCTAGGTAAAATTCGCGGATCGGCACAATACGTTCCCCATTCACGCGCTCTAATTTCAACTGGGCGTTGAGCGCAAACAATGAGGATGCACTATCGGCTGACGTTGCTCCATTGCATACATTTCCACCGATCGTGGCTATATTTCTGATTTGCGGCCCTCCCATCGAGATGGCCGCTTCCGTTAAGATCGGGATCATTTCCCGCAACAGAGGATCATTAAACACCTGAGTAAAGCAAGACATCGCGCCAATGACAATCGTATCATCTTCAGCCTTACGAATAATACTTAAGGATTTTATCTTGCGCAAGCTGAGGAGTTCAGCTGCTTCCAGCTGTCCACCGTGCATTTTAATCAGTACATCTGTGCCTCCCGCAATGGGTCTTAGATTGGGGTTTTTCGCCAGCAGCGCAGTCGCTTCGCCGACGGTCTCCGCATCATAATAGCCAATAATATCGTACATCTCATCACCGCCTTCCTAGATTAAGCCAGCCGTTTTAAAACCTTCGAAGACCCGTTGCGGATTCATCGGCAACCGATTAAAGGCGACACCCGTCGCATCCAAGACGGCGTTACGAATCGCAGGCGCCGGGCTAATCGTCGGAGGCTCTCCCAGCGATTTAACTCCAAAAGGGCCAGTTGGCTCATACGTTTCTACGAAGGCCACACCAATGTCCGGCGTATCCATAATGGTGGGAAGTTTATAGTCCAGCAAATTATTGTTGAGCACTTTACCTGTTGCCTCATCAAAGATCAACTGCTCGGAGAGGGCATAGCCCATTCCCATACTCACCCCACCATGTACTTGTCCCTCGGCCATTTGTGGATTGATGATCGTCCCGGAATCATGGACGTTGTAAATCTCTAAGACCTTGATTTTCCCAGTCTTGATATCGACTTCCACCTCAGCAAAGGTTACCCCAAAAGGGATGCCATTCACACGGGCATTATTTGAGACATCACTCGTAATAGGTTTGGCAAGGACACGATCATAGTAAGACTGCATGGCAACTTGTTCCAACGTCAAGACACTTTCTCCGGTATGTTTATAGACAATTTTCTGATCCAAAAGATCTAGTCTGTCCACAGGAACATCCGTCATGCTCGAGGCGAAACCAAGAATCTTCCCCTTAACTTCAAGCGCCGCCTTTTCAACTGCCATCCCAGAAACATAGGTTTGTCTCGAGGCATAGCACCCTGTATCAAACGGAGAAATGTCCGTGTCTTGAGTGGAGAGAACATGCACCATATCCATGGGAAGCCCCAACACTTCAGCCACCATTTGTCCAAAGACTGTATCACTGCCCTGTCCAGTATCCGTTGCCCCAATTTGCAATTGCACCGAGCCGTCTTGGTTTAAGACAATCCGCGCACCGGCCAGCTCTAAAGCGACTGGGTAAGTCCCAGAGGCATAACTGAAACATGCCATACCCACTCCCCGCAGCTTGTCTCCGCCCTGTTCTTTATATAAGGCCTTTTTCTCATCCCACTTGATTAAGGCCTTGCCCTTATCGATGCACTCGCGGATGCCACAGCTCGTGATCTTGTTTTTGCTGACCGGGTCTACATACCCAACTTCTACTAAGTTCTTCCGGCGGATCTCGATGGGGTCCATATTCAATCGTTTCGCAACATCTTCAAGGTGTGACTCAAAGGCATAAAATATTTGCGGACACCCATACCCTCGCATCGCCCCTGCGACAGGCAAGTTCGTGTAAACCGTAACGGGATCATATTTCAAGGCCTTCGTCGGATAGAGGTACCGGAATTTTCCCCCAGCGCTCCCGGCAATGGAATGGCCATGGGAGGCGTAGGCCCCAGTATTAGAGACCGCAGAAATATGTATTCCGATGATTTTCCCATCTTGATTGATTCCTGTTTTAATCTTAAACTTAAAGGCATGACGAGTTCGCGTGTCTACCATGCTCTCTTCCCGAGTGAGTTCGATTTTCACCGGTCTGCCCCCCACAGCTAAGGTCATCGCTGCGTTTAAAGGTTCAATACAGACATCTTGCTTGTTGCCAAACCCACCACCGACAAACGGTTTAATCACGCGCACCCTGCCCCAGGGAAGCCCTAGAGCTTGAGCAACCACTCGGCGCACAATTTGAGGAATCTGAGTCGAGGTGACGATCACGATTCGCCCGTCCGTGTCCTGATAAGCATACGAGGTCTGGTTTTCCATATGGCAATGCTGAACAATGCTGGTTTCGTACTCTCCTTCAATGACAAGATCCGCTTCTTTAAAGGCTGCTTCCACATCCCCGATGGCGAACCCACCCGACGCTAAGATATTTCCTTCGCGTCCTTCATGAATCAACGGGGCACCTTCTTTTAGCGCAGCGTCCGTGCTCGTTAACGCTTCCAGCACTTCGTATTCGACAACAATCAATTTCAGAGCCTTTTGGGCGATCAGTTCATCCGTTGCCACCACTGCTGCTATGGCATCTCCCACAAAACGAGCTTTCTTCGTCAAAATGTGACGGTCTTCTACATCTCTATGACCAGGATCCAACGAATAGGGATGTCCTGCTGTCCCGAATTTAATCCGCTCTGCCTCTAACTCCTGCTCTATAACATCCTCAATAACCCCCGGCAACGACGTAGTATATTTAATTCGCGGCAGATCTTTATATGTTAATACAGCCTCTACGCCCGGCAATGCCTTGGCCAGACTAACGTCAATCGATTTAATAATCGCATGCGCATAAGGGCTGTGGAGGATTTTCCCCACTAACATATCCCTTTCAGGGAAATCATCCGTATATTTAGCCTTACCTGTAACCTTGGCAATAGCATCTACTTTGCTAACGCTTTTCCCAACTACTTTGTAAGCCATTAAAACTCCTCCGTCCCCACATTAATTTGAGTTCATGCCTAAGCAGCACTACAGAGAGTGCGAAGTTTATTACACCCCAGATTACCCCTTCCTTTGTTACTGTGCAAAATCCATGCCAAACCGTCGAGATGTCGAAAAGATGCTAAATTGCTAACTTCTTCTCAGAGTCACTAAATCATAATC
>DATMYU010000137.1:0-3917 GCA_035560775.1 Desulfosporosinus sp. | reverse complement strand
ATTATATACTTTCTGGAAGCATAAGTGCAACTAAGGTGGCCGCCTGCGTCAGCCAAGTTTTCTTTATACTAGTCAGACCCCCATGCCGCTGTGCTTACGCCTGATAAGTGAAATCCACCGTACCTATTTCCGTCGTACTGTTGTTGTATTAATTGTGTCATTTGTTTTAGCACAGGGGCATGATGCATCGTGCCCCTACAAATATGAAATTCCTGAAATCCTATTTTCCGGTCCACATATCGCTTACATAGTTGAAAAAATAGCTATATGGAAGATAAAAGTAACCTTTATCTCCCCAACTTTCGCCCCATGAATTTCGACAAATCACTACGCCTTGGCCTTTAATATTTGTATCATCTTTGTACCCCACAGCTAAGACGGCGTGCCCCCCTAAAAATTGTTCTCCGCGTTTTGGCAGGAAAACAATACCATTCTGAGATACTTGATTAGATTCAAAGCTCTCGTAAACCTTAATACCGATAACGACCGGATAGCCTTCGGCTAAAGCCGCCTTCAGCTGGATTAAGTTTATCACTCTATGGTACTCAATAATTTTGTATTGTTGGGCAACTTGAGTAGCCTTTTCGGGCGGTGTTTGCTTGAACTTTGTAATGTCGTAAGGCCAATCGGCCTCTGGAGCACAACCCATCTTTTGAAGGACTTTCATGCCGTCTCGGATATACGCCCCAGCGTCTTGATTGACGGTGCCTTCTAGACAGCGCTCTTGCCAGTACAACCACAAGCGGCTTAGCAAAGTAAATTGTTGTGCAGACAGCTTCGCCCAGTATTCACGTAGGCCACTGGCAATGGCATTCGCTGTACAGCTTCCTAACTCTCCTTGGTCAACGATTAGTGAGCAATTGGACCGGAGGTCTACAATCGTTGGTAGGACAGCGAGTGTTTTAAATTGAGTGGACCTAAAAACTCGATCACGTAGGTCTTCAGTGTCTGGTTTTAGTTTATAGACCCTTTTAGCCATATCTTCTCTCCCTCGCTTTATTGGTCCTGTGGGATAAGCGATTTATAATGGATTTTTCGCTTGTTAAATTATTGTACTCATGGTTGTCCGATTCTGTGCAGATGCCTGTCGATTTCTCTTATTTAGAGCAGGCAGTAGGGCATTTGTAATTATGATTCTAGAGGAATACATAATACATAAGCTATCTGGGTTTACTTGTACCAGGATTTTTCTTTATACTAGAGGTGAGAAAATCTGTGCCGTTTTTTATACCAATACAGAAAGTATTAGTTTTGGGTAGTATAATTCGGGTGGTATAAGCGCAACTAGGCGGCCGCCGGCGATCCCTTCTCGCCATCCTTGGCTACAGGGACACTTGACCATCCGTGGTCATCGCCTGCGGCTGACAGAATGACTAATACGTGCGAAGACAGTGTCTTCGTGGGCGCCAGCCAAGTTTTCTTTATACCAATACAGAAAGTATAAGTTTTTGGAGTAGCCTAATTCGGGTGGTATAAGTGCAACTAAGGCTGCCGCCTGCGCCTGCGGCTTGGCGCCAGCCAAGTTTTTTTACACGGGTTGACGAATGATATGTAAAAGTGCGCGCAAAGGAGGCCGATGCGCGCTTTTTAAATGAAGGAACGAAGCTTAGAATGAGACGCTTGGTTATTTTAGGTCAAGCTTGCTTTTGAGGAGGACAAGTCAATGGTTGAGGGAATGAAGATGCCGGCGGTGCTGGATATTCTCAGTGATAACATTATTAAGTACGGCAACCCGCTAGCCTTAAAGGGTTCACAGGTTGCCGCCTGGGCTAAAGGGCTCGATTTACCAAGCAAAGGGGATTTGCTTTTCTATACTGGTGGGGAATATCAGTTGCTCCCCTTTATCGACACTTTGGTTAAAACGATAACCCATATCGATACGGGAAGCAAAGCGTTTTCCATGATGATGGGCGTACGTAAAGTGATTAATAAGACCGGGATCAACGCGGAAAAGATATACGCCTCGGTGCTGGCTAAGGATAAGGACCGGTACAATTCAATTTGCTTTAAGGCTGCGAAGGTGCTCCAAGGGTTGGGATACGAGTTTTGTTATTCTGGAAACGAGGAATTGTACAGTGGTGCTTTGCTGTACGAACTAGGTTATTTAGACGATATGAAGGATTATGTGCAAAGCGTGGCAGGGGTGATCAAGGCGAGTGGTGCTAAAACTATTGTCTGCCTCTCTCCTCATGCGGCAGAAGTCTTTAAGTTTGTTTATCCTAAAATGATCGAGGATTTTGACTTCGAAATCCGTACCTTTGTTGAACTGGTCTGGGAACGGAGGGATAAACTGGCCAAGAGCCAAACTGCCGGGGCGGTCGTAATCCATGATTCTTGTCGGTTGGCTCGTGAGTTGGGGATTCACCAAGAATTGAGAGATATTCTGGAAAGCGTCGGAGTCGAAGTGAAAGAGGTTCCGCAGAACCGGGAGTGGACGAGCTGTTGTGGTGGGCCGATTAAAATGCTATTTCCAGAGTTATCACATGTCATTGGATCCCGCCGTGTGGATGAGTTGAAAGCAAGTGGAACGGATCACATTCTGACGTCCTGTCCATATTGTTTGTCAGCCTTGGAAGGCGGCCGAGTCAAGAATGATCCAGCCATAGTCGAGGATTTAATCGAATTGTTATACAGGGGGGTAAAAGCATGACCGTTGATTTAAGAAAGGACTTTGTCACGTATGCCAAGTCCCTCAATAAAGCTAGCGAAGACCCTAACATACGGACGGCTATTGGTAGGGCGGTAACTTCTTACCGTGAAACGGTTGCCGAAACATTGGAACGTTTTCCGCACACACCAGCTTTAGCTTTGGAAGTGCAGGAGATCAAACGCCAGTCTATAGCTAATTTGGACCAACTTTTGGAACAGGCAATGGCTTCGGTAGAACGCAATAAAGGCAAAGCCTTTTATGCCAAGGATCATGAGACTGCCTTGGAACTTGCTCTCGGTATTATCGGGACAGGTAAAACTGTGGTTAAAGGTAAAAGCATGCTGGGAGAAGAACTCCATCTGCGCGAATACCTAGAGGAAAAAGGGAACGAGGTCTGGGAGACGGATTTGGGCGAGTTCATTCTTCAACTTCGTAAGGAACGCCCTATGCATATTCTCTCTCCATCGATTCATGTGCCCCGTGAACAGGTGGCAGAAGTCTTCAGCAAGTTTTTTGGGAAAGAAGTGCCTCCGGACATTGCCGAAGAAGTAAAGGTAGTAAGGGAGTTCATGCGCGAAAAGTACTTTACAGCGGATGTTGGGATTAGTGGTGCCAACGTAGTGGCAGCGGACACGGGTGCCATGGTCATTATCGAAAACGAGGGGAATGTGCGACTAGCGACTGGTGCACCTCCTGTCCACATCGTGATGGTGGGAATCGAGAAATTGGTACCAACGTTCCAGGATGCCATGAAAGTGGCTGAGGTTACTTGGCGCTATGCTCAGTATGGCGTACCAGGCTATGTTAATATTGTCAGCGGTCCGAGTAAAACGGGCGACATTGAGAAAGTAACAACCTACGGGGCACACGGTCCCAAGGAATTCTATGTAATCTTCGTAGACAATGGTCGCAGTGATATGGCGAAGGAAGAAAAATTCAGCCAGGCCCTGCATTGTTTGCGTTGCGGCGGTTGTATGTATGAGTGCCCAGTGTTTCAGGTGACGGCGGGTCATTTTGGACATATTTATATGGGCGGAATTGGTACGATCTGGACGGCCTTTGTGTCCGGCGGTATGGAAAAAGCGGCTCCGCTAATTCACTCCTGCCTGCGGTGTGGTCGATGTGTCGAACGGTGTCCCATGAGTATCGAAGTTCCCGCAATGGTTGGAGAGCTGCGCAAGCGCGTTATCTACGGTCAATAACAAAGATGAAACGTTAGCTAGGGGAATAGGAAAAACTTTAGTCACACTTAAGAAGTCATTGCAAT
>DATMYU010000136.1:0-4938 GCA_035560775.1 Desulfosporosinus sp. | reverse complement strand
GATATGTGGAAAAGGTATATTTATGTAAGCATTAATATAAATACAAGAAGGAGTCCTAACCAATGTACAGCTTTAGAAATGACTATAGTGAAGGAGCACATCCCAGGCTCTTAAATGCCTTGATTGAATCAAACCTTGAGCAGGTTGAAGGCTATGGAGAGGATGGCTATACACGAAAAGCGATCGAACTACTAAAGCAAAGGATAGGGAGAAGTGACATCGATATTCACCTGCTCTCAGGGGGTACCCAAACAAATCTTGTCGCTATTTCAGCTTTCTTGAGGCCTCATGAAGCCGTAATTTCAGCCAACACTGGGCATGTACTGGTGCATGAGACAGGAGCGATAGAGGCTACAGGGCATAAAATCATATCCATAGAGGTGAGTGATGGAAAGCTAAATTATACGCATATCAAGGCTGCACTCGACTCGCATCCAGACGAGCACATGGTGAAGCCTAGGTTGGTTTATATTTCAAATCCGACAGAAATAGGGACAATTTATAATAAGGACGAACTGGAACACTTAAGTCGGTTCTGCAAGAAAAACGATCTCTTCTTGTTCATGGATGGTGCTAGGTTGGGTTCAGCCTTGTGTTCAGAAGAGAACAACCTAGAACTTTCCGATCTGGCAAAGCTTGTGGATGCCTTCTATATTGGAGGAACTAAGAATGGTGCACTCGTGGGTGAAGCGCTCGTGATCTGCTGTGATTTGCTCAAGCTGGATTTTCGATTTCATATGAAGCAGAAAGGAGCCCTCCTCGCCAAAGGAAGACTCCTAGGTATACAGTTTCTGGAGCTTTTCAAAGACGAATTGTACTTCGATCTGGCAAAGCATGCTAATAGTATGGCTGGCTTGCTTAAGGCTGGAATCAGAAAAGCAGGTTTCAATTTCCTGGTGGACTCGCCCACAAACCAACTATTTCCAATACTCCCCGATCGATTGATCACAGAGCTTCAGACGAAGTATCTATTTTATATCTGGTCAAAGGTTGATGCGGATAATTCGGCAATTCGCCTCGTCACCTCCTGGGCAACAACAGAGGAGTCTATCGTAGCCTTTATCAAGGACATGAAAAAGGCACTTAGTTAAAGATTTGAGATGAACTATTATTTTTTTGGCTAGTTCCATGAAGTTCGGACTTGAATCGAAGAAGTTTTAGTCTGTTTAGTCTCTATTACGCTAGTAAAAGGGTACTCTGCAAAGCGCTCTTTATGCTATAATTATGACGAATTTAGACGGAAGTGAGAGACACAGATGTCATCCATTACAAATCCTGTGATTATCCAAAGTGATCGTTCAGTTCTCTTAGAAGTACATAATCCTCTTTTTGAAGAAGCCCGTGATACGTTAGCGGTCTTTGCCGAATTGGAAAAAAGCCCTGAGTATATGCATACTTATCGGATTACACCGTTATCGTTATGGAACGCTGCTTCGAGTGGGGTTACTGTTGCCGATGTGTTGAAGGGTCTGGAATGCTATAGTAAATTCCCTCTGCCTGATTCTGTGCGCACGGAAATTGTGCAACTGATGGGTCGCTATGGCTTGGTAAAATTAGTTCGAGAGGGAGATCAGCTTTTTTTGGTCGCGGAGGACCCGGTAATCCTCTTGGAAATCATCCGGCATAAAGAGGTGAAGTTGTTATTAGCATTCGGTGAAAGGAACGAAGGTCCCCCAAACAGGTCTCTAACCCGAGTAGAGATTAACTCTGAGGCACGTGGACAATTGAAACAACTCCTGATGAAACTCCTTTACCCGGTCGAAGACCTAGCGGGTTATGTCGAGGGTACCCATTTACCAATCGCTTGGCGTACCGACCATTCTGAGGGTGATCTATTTGCCCTGCGATCATACCAAAAAGATGCTGTCGCGACCTTCCATCAGCATGGTTCAGTGCGTGGGGGGAGCGGTGTGTTGGTGTTGCCGTGTGGTGCGGGCAAGACCGTGATTGGCATGGGCGTAATGATGGAATTGCAGTGCGAGACTCTAATTCTGACGACGAATAACAGTGCCGTTAAGCAGTGGCTGCACGAACTGGAAGATAAAACCACCTTAGATGTCGCGCAAATGGGGGAATATACTGGTGAGAAAAAAGAGATCCGTCCGGTCACCGTGGCCACATACCAAATTCTCACTCACCGCACGCGCGCGGATGCGAACTTTAGTCACTTTCACGTCTTTAATGAAAAAAACTGGGGTCTGATTATCTATGATGAGGTGCATCTCTTGCCTGCGCCAGTCTTTCGTGCCACGGCCGATTTGCAGGCCAAACGCCGCCTGGGTTTGACAGCGACGTTAGTACGGGAAGATGGCAAGGAAGATGAAGTTTTTACCTTGATCGGCCCGAAGAAAATGGATGTCCCTTGGAAGATCTTAGAATCTCAAGGTTGGATTGCCACCGCAGAGTGCATGGAGTGGCGAATTCCTATGAGTAAAGCCCGTCGTATGGACTATGCCTTAGCAGAGGAAAGGGAAAAATTCCGCTTGGCGGCGGAGAATCCGCTTAAGTTGGACAAGGTATCAGAGTTGATGGAGCGACATCAGGATGACCTGGTGTTGGTGATCGGTCAGTATGTACGTCAACTTGAAATGCTTGCCCGTGAGCTAGATGCCCCTTTAATTACGGGTAAAACTCCGCAACGGGAACGTGACCGACTCTACGAAGAGTTCCGAAGTGGCCGCTTGCGTCGTCTAGTGGTGTCGAAAGTGGCCAACTTTGCGATTGATTTGCCGGATGCCAATGTAGCAATTCAGGTCTCCGGTACGTTTGGATCCCGACAGGAAGAGGCACAAAGGCTTGGCCGTATATTGCGGCCTAAAGAAGGAGGGGGCAATGCCTATTTCTACAGCCTGGTTTCCAAGGATACGAAGGAGCAGGAGTTCGCTATGCACCGTCAGCTTTTCCTCACGGAACAAGGGTATGCTTATAAAATTATGATCGAGGAGGAGTTCGAATAAATGAAGAAACCCGCTCCCAAGTTGAGGTTGGTTTTTGGACAAAAACCTCCTCAGCGAGCAACTCATGAAGTAAATAAGCCTTTGGGTAACAAATCTGCGGCAAAATCAAATTCGAGTAAGACGTCCGATCGGAGCGTAAAACAAAACCCTAAGCCAGAGACTTGGCCTGCTTATTTTGCTAAGATGGATTCGACGGAGCGAATTCTCTTTGCCTTCACGGTCTATAGACAACCTAAGGACGCTAGTATTGAGCAGCTCTACAGTTATAACTATGATAGCTTTCGCTATTTAGATAAGGATCTACCTGGTCCAGATTATAAGGATGTTGCTAGAATTCTGAGCAAATGGACGAAAGTTGGACTCTTAGTTGTTGGACGTTTTTCCAATTTATTCAGTCTTGAGACAGGTGCTGCGGAAGCTTTTTGGCAGTTTAACGATAAGAAAGTTGACCCTGAGTTATTTGATGTCGTACCTGACAAAGCCTATACTTCAGATTTGTCAGGTACTTTGGATAACATGTTTAATTTCTTGGTGATGATTGAACAAGGAGATGTTCTGATCACCCGAACCCACGAGATCAATAAACACTCTTTGAAGCGTATTTTGGCTGCTTTGAAAGAGCCTATTCAGCCTGACAGGTTCTTTACCGCGGAGAGCTATTTCTTCTGGTTATTGGGGGTTGCGCGATTTTTTCAATGGTTTTGGACAAAAGGAGATCGTTTGGAGTTGACCTCAGAGGGCAGGGAATTACCAGGGACTATTAAAGTAGAAGACTTGCTTTGTCAGATATGTCCGACGCACTTTCGTTCTATTCCCAATAAAGGGTTTTTTCTGGTCTTGCCGTTATTGGTCCACTGTACTGGGTGGACAAGTTGGAATCAGATGGTGAAACAACTGATTCCAGCAGACAACTCGTGTAACTTGTTTCCTCAGGATCGAGTGATTGGCTTGCTAGATCCCATGCGTTTTCTGGGGTTATTGGATTGGGGAGAGTATCAGAGAGATATTTTGGTGCGGGCCACCCCGCTGGGACAGTTTCTGATCCCCAAAATGTTACAGGGAGAACAACTTGAGGATTATGCTGCTGAGATTAAGAGCCTCACAGACCAAATCTACCCTATGAATGGGCCAGATACTGCTTATGTACAACCTAACTTCGAAATCTTGCTACCACGTTCTGTCTCTTGGACTAAGCGTTGGGCATTGAGTCAGTTTGCTGTACTGGAGCAGCAGGATCAGATGCTTAAATATCGCTTAGATAAGACTTATCTAATGAATGCTCTGAAACGAGGCTTGCCAGCGGATGAAGTGCTATTCGTACTGAAAAATCTAAGCGCGTATCCTCTGCCCGAAAATTTGGTGCTTACGCTCCAGCAATGGGTGGAGTCTTTTGGTCAAGTCACCTTCGTGAAACTCAGCCTCTTGGAATGCGCCACACCAGAACAAGCGGCGTCCATCGCTTCGGCTCGTAAATATCGGGATTATGTGCTCGGACTATACAGTCCTACCGCCGTGATCGTTAGAGAAGTAGAAAAACTGCGCAAACTTCTCGAAAAACAGGGCATCTATCCGTCAACGCGTGTTCTGGACGGAGCGGGTGTTGCGGGACGTAAGCGGTAGTTGAATCTGTGTTTCCTTATCCAACTTTTTAGGAGACTCGTTAGACGTCCGTAAGGAAAATTGAGAACAGTGGAGGGCTTTAAAATGAAACTATTTTTTATATCGGATATACATGGTTCGCTATTTTATCTAAGAAAGGCATTAGAAGATTTCCAAAAGGAGAAGGCTGATTATATTGTGATTCTAGGCGACCACTTATATCATGGTGCAAGAAACCCACTGCCCATAGAATATAACCCTAAAGAAGTGGCACAGTTACTTAATAAGTTTTCTAATAGAATCATAGCCGTCAGAGGGAATTGTGATAGTGAAGTCGATGAAATGGTGCTTGAATTTCCAATGATGTCGACATATTCTACTA
>DATMYU010000135.1:0-5726 GCA_035560775.1 Desulfosporosinus sp. | reverse complement strand
ATTCAAATCATAATTTTCTCTTGGAACGGCATAAAACAAGGTGTCTACAGTCCAAAATGGTGCATTTAATATATACGGTTTGTCAATTGTTCCTTTTCGTCCAATACCAATAGCATCTTCATCATGTGATAGGGCTTCATTAACAGAGAGCATATAACCGCCAGTACCATACACCGGAATATCGCCATTAGATAGGTGTTTATAATCTCTACCACCTCGAACATCAACAACGTCTCCCAACTTACGTTGTTCCCAAACGTCAGTGAATCCCGGGAAACGAACTTCTGGTAAATCCTCGCCATCTTTCGGGAACATTTTCTGAAGCAGCCCAGCCTTCAAATTTTTCACGTTATTTAACTTACGCTGATGAAGGATAATGTAGTTGTCAAGTCGGGTAAAGAAGGCCGTAATCCTCTCCTGCTCGGGCACAGAAGGTATAGAACACAAAATATTAATAAATGAGTCCCAGTATAGTCTCTTTCTGAAATCGGTAACTCCATAAGAGAGATTGTTCATCTGAATAATCGCTTCATCTCGGCGTAAATAATAATCCATAAACAGAGGGTAAAGCTCTGCCCTGGGAATAGCTGTAATATATGCAGGACTTACCATCCCTTCTGACTTCACTACTCCAATGGCCCCTTGCCACGCACGCATCATGTTTAGAACAAGATCACCTAAATACACATGTTTATATAGAGACTTATCTTCACTCCTGCGCACTTTTTTACCTAAAGTATTACTGTCTAGTTCTTGATTTGAAATACCATGATGGATGGAAACAGAAAGGATCTGTAACGAATCGTATCCTGGCTCCTTCCGCTCCGCGTATAGATCTCCCAACTTCCGCTGCTCCCAAGCATCAGTAAATCCCGGAAACCTTATCTTAGGCACATTTCCCTTGTTTTCTCTCATTTCTGCTCTCCCTGTAGTTTCTTAACTTCCCTATCGAAATCAGAAACTATTTTTTGATGCTTACTGAATTCTTTATATTCATCAATCGCCTTTTTCTTAGCTGCGCTATGTGAAATTTCCCCATGTCCCTCCAAGATTTCATAGCGGTTGAATTTTAAGAATTCATCAATACTTGTCGCAAAGTCCTGCATTCCCAATAAGGTTTCATCTTCAAGCAGACGCTCTACATAGTCAAAGTAAGCTGATACGTTACGCTCCAGACTACGGATTTCTTTTTCTGAGAGGTAATTTTTTGCCACGACTACATCTGACTGTAAGATTCGTCCGTCAGGAGAGTTCTTCCAAGAAGTAAGCCCCATATGCTCTTTATCTTTATTGGCACTGTCATAAACAATTTCAGCAGCAGTTTTTCCTGTAATCGCATAATGAAACTTGTTTTGTACCGTCGCATAAAACTTCTTGGTAATATCTGATTTTTTATCATAATCGAATGAAATTTCCGCGAAGACATCTGTTATTTGTTGCCATATCCTTCGTTCACTCGCTCGTATGGAACGAACAGTTTCGAGCAACTCACGAAAGTAATCCTTGCCAAAAACAGTCTCACCTTGTTTCATACGTTCCACATCAATCTTGAAGCCTTTTTGGATGTATTCTTTTAAGACATCCGTTGCCCAGATACGAAACTTCGTTGCCTTTTGAGAATTCACACGATAGCCAATGGAGATAATCGCATCCAAGTTATAATATTTAACAGAGTTCGTCTGCGTTTTTCCTTCTATTGCACCATGTTGAGTGGTATTTTCCAAAATGGAAACAACCACTTTTTCCTCTAATTCTCCAGACTGGAAGATATTTTTCAAGTGTTTGCTAATTGCTGGAACGCCAACATCGAACAATTCTGCAATCGTCTTTTGGGTTGCCCAAATCGTTTCATCCTGAACAAGGACTTCCACTTTTTCATCGGCGTCATACATTAAAAACTGTATTTCGTTCATTAAATGTCCTCCTCCAATAATCTCAAAATAATTCTATTTTGTCCTATGGGATGAACCGTTAACTTTCCGCCAATTCATCCGCTAATTGGTAAATTGCTTCACGCAAACCGTTCCGATATTTCATTTTAGGTAATGCCTGTATTTCTTTAGCATGGGCAAGTGTCTTATAGTCGGAACTTGCTTGAGAGATGATGTCGCGGATTTGCCCGGTATCATCCAAATCCTGCAAGCCATAGCGATGACGGCTGAACAGCTCACGCACCCCCGCACTTGTGATAATATCCGTGATTCCCCACTTCACCCGGAAGTCAAGAAACATGCGATCCAGGCTAACATTGTTCGCCTGCTGGATGATTTGTTCACTGTCACTTAGTCGCGCAGGATACTTGAAGTCGGAACCTGAAGGCGGGAAGTAACCTTTGATAATTGCCACACCCGCATTGATAATCTTCGTAGCATAGTTGCGGTCATCCAGCCCATTGGCAAATTGGTTGATTTTCTCTTGGGTCTCTTTGGCTTTTTCCTTTTTGCCTTCGTGAACTTGGTTCAATAATTGTTCTACCAGCTCCGTAAGATAATCATAGTCTACCTTAACATCCTTCACGTGTGTCATCCGCAGTTCAATTTGATATAGAGGGATTTTCTTCTCTTTGACAATATGTGACTTGAGTTCATTGGTTAAGACTGTTGTCAACATAACTTCTTGATCTGAAGTCATCCCCAGTCTTTCTACTAACTCATCTGGATTGTCATAGTTAAATCCGACGTTTTCACCCTCAACTTCATCGGGATCATATTGCTTTAATTTTGCCATTCCTCTGTTATATTCACGGAGCAGCTCAAGCATATTGTCCTTTTGTTTCTCAGATGGTGGCAACTGTTGAAATTCAGTGGTCAAGCGGCTTAATTTCCCAACTACTTCTTTCACTTCGTTGAATACATCTTCAAATGGTTTAGCAATGATACCATCTTTTTGGTTAGACTTACGCTGTTCATCAACAGACAAAATGGCTGAGTCTTTATTGGCATAAACAGCAAGGGCTTTATTCATCAACTTCTCGTTTTGCGCAGGCCAGCGGTAATTGACCACACGTCCCCATGGTTTCTCTTGCATGTCGGCAATACGATTCGTTCTGGAATAAGCTTGAATTAACCCGGCACCTTTCAGGGTTCTATCCACATAAAGGGTGTTCAGTTCAGGCGCGTCAAAACCGGTTAATAGTTGGTCCACCACGATAACCAAATCCAGGAATTTCCCGTCCGTGGCTGATTTATTTAAACGTGAGGTCACATCTTGAGTGTAGCCTGAAACATCGTCCATCCCAAAAGAAGTACCGAATTCAGCATTATGCGCTTTCATGGCCTCATGCAAGCCTTGATTTGCAGCCAGCATGCTATCATTATTCGATGTATTTTGACTGAAGGTAACGGCGACTTTTAAAGTCTGCCCGCCCTTTTGCTTATTTTCTTCGTTGACACGCTGAAACTCGTGAAAATACATCATCGCCATGGGCGTACTTGCCTTACCCCCGCCCACATGAGTGGTCAGCAAGGCATTATACTTGCTTTCATTGGAACGGTTACGCCAATTTTTGAAAATGTCTTCCACTACCAGTTTGATGTGATCCGGATTTTCATCGTAGAAACTGGGTTCAATGGCGTCATCCATATCCTCTTGAGAGAGATGGTTGATTTTCTCTTGAATTTGCTCTTCGCTCCATTTGGGATAACGCTCCCGGTAAAACCCAGGAAGATAGTTTTCTTTCATTTGTTTTTCATCAATGGTTGTCTCAAAGTCCACTTTGAAGCCCAAAACATTGCGGTCCGCAATGGCTTCACGAATGGTATAAGCGTGTAATAGCGGACCAAAAATGTCTTCTGTGCGCAGCCCGGTGGTTGTTTCATCAAACATGGGGGTTCCGGTGTAACCCACCCAAGCGGATTTCTTAAAGGCTTTTTGAATAGTCTTGAATGAGTCGCCGCCTGTTGAACGGTGGGCTTCATCCACGATAAATACGATATTCTTATCCGGGGCTTTAAAGGTTTTACGTTTCACCAAAGTATCCAGTTTTTGAACGGAAGTCACAATGATGTTATTGTCTTTACTTTTGAGCTTACGGCTCAAATCCGTCGTGTTGTCTGTGTTTTGAACGCTGCCCCAAGTGTCTTCTGCAGCATCCGGATCATAGGCTTTGTAGTTTTCCATGGTTTGCTTGGTTAAAGCGATTCTATCCACCACAAAGACAACTTTGTCCACTTTGGGCATACGGCTGGCCAGCCAGGCGGTTTTAAAACTGGTTATGGTTTTTCCCGATCCGGTTGTGTGCCAGATATAACCAACTTTATTCATACCGAATTCAAAATCGACACCTTTTAAGCTCTCGATAACGTTTTGGGTCGCATACACCTGATAAGGACGCATCACCTTTAACATTTGTTTATTCTTTGTTCCGTCCAAAATCATGTAGTTGGTGGCCATTTGATGGGCCATGGGGATGGAAAGCATTGAATCCGCAAATTCCTTCCAGTTGCGCACGATGGTATTGTCACTCTTGCGCTGCCAGTTAAAGGCGAAGTCTTTATTGAATTTATCCGGCGTAGTATTGGCCATATACTTCACATTGTTGGGCGTGATGGCCACCAAAATCTGCAGCGTCGAGAAAATATCACGATACTGATTTTCATCAGCATATTGATGCATTTGATTGAGGGCATCATTGACATCCCGGGTGTCACGCTTCTCTTCAATTTGAATAATGGGCAGACCGTTAATCAAGAGCGTCGTGTCAAAACAGCGTTCTTGCTTGCCTGTTATAACCGTCGATCGTTGAATTTGATTGACCACTTGATAAACCGTATCCCCGGCCCCTACTTGTTTTTGATCAAAAACCGTAAGGAAAACATGACGTCCATCATCTAAATCAATCTCGATTTGGGACACACCATTTAAGCCATACAAGAACTGCCCCGCTTCGTAAGGTGTCCGAATGTCCGAGATGATTTTCTTCACTTGATTAAACTCCACAACACTTAAAGGATAATCAAGGGTATTTTGATTGTGTTGTTCCAAGATCGCCTTAAAGTTATCCCAGAGTTGTGCTGTTGTTTTAATATGGGGTTCATATTTCCACAGTTTGGTTTTCACTACATAATCAGCCTTTGCATCTTTGGCCATAAAGTCGCCGATGCCTTCCAGATGCTCCGGGTTGGCGATTGTGCCACTGGTCATGTACTGAATGAGTTCTGTTTCAAATTCGTTCTCCTTCATTTCCTGCTCGCCTCCCTAAGCTTTTCCAATACGATGATCGTTTCTGAATTTGCCGCTCTATTTCTTAAGGCTTCCAGCCGCAATTGGTTGAAATAAAGTTCACCGATCAGTCGCTGTGTTTCTATTGCCGGCAAATCCGGCAATTCAAGTTCTTTCACTTGTCTCAGCGTGTATTTTAGAACTTGAGAACCCTGCAAGCCCATTTGAATCTGTTTCTTAATGGATTGATCTTCATTAAGTAAGTAAACAAGATATTTCGCATCAACCTTTTCGTCAGTTACTAACTTAACGTAGTTTTGCGTATATAGATACCCCTGATGATTGACACCAACCAGAGTGGATTTTCCCGATATCAAACTAAAAACCACATCACCTTGACAAAGGGTATTTACCTTGTCAAAGGTTCGCACTTGTTTGCTGTCACTACGATTAGAATCCATGCCAACCAAATCTTCTTCAAGATCTGATTGTCCATAATAGATGTAAAGTGGCACTTTATCATCAAACACTTCTTTAATCCTAAATTGCGGCGAACCACTCACCAG
>DATMYU010000134.1:0-3111 GCA_035560775.1 Desulfosporosinus sp. | reverse complement strand
ACTATATACACTTCAGCAATACAGTGCTAATCTTCAGTTGTGATGACAGTCACAAAACAAAATTCAAGGAGGATTAGAGCATGTTTGAACTATTAGTATCATGTGGAGGTAGAGTTAACCCCAGTATCGCACCCAGAAGTATGACAAAGACGTAGAATGTAAAGCAGTTAGGGAACGAAATATGGAGAGAGTAAAAAAGCTACTCTAAATTGTGAAATCAGCGGTGTTACTCTCCGAGAGGCAGTTTCAATATTTAAAGAGGAAAATAAGTTGAACACAAAATAGTAACACTTTGACCATTTTGTGGTATTACACCTTATTAGCTATTACAGAGTCTCGATTGTTTATGATAAGGCGTTTAGATATTCCTAGACAAAAGTTAGGCGTCATTTAAGATAGAAAATGAGAGGATTGAGATCTAATGGATATAACAATGGCGAGAGAATCAGGAGAAAGAAGTTGTCCAATATGGTTATTAGTTAATCCCAAACATCCCGCTGTACGCTACTATATTTGGACACCTGTATTGGCTGTTATTCAAGACAAAGTATTTAGGGATATACATAAACGAATAGATACTAAGGATATCTTTATTTGGAATGTTGTGAGAGAAAGCGGCATGGTTCCTAATACCTTAAATTGGTGGGGAGCTGAAGTAGATGCAGAAATAGAATCGTTCAGGGCACTTGTTCTTGAACATAAACCAAAGATCCTCATTACGTTTGGTGCTTTCCCATATGAATTTTTGAGGCGAGTCTACGAGATAAAACCTCAAAAAGGGCCTAAGTATTGGGGTACTGCAAAATTAAGAGAAGAATTCGAAAAATCCATCGAGAATTTTGATATAACCCAAACTAACAGGATTCCCCTACTTCGCCGAGTCGTGGAGAGTGGTAAGTTTATAGAAGGTCACAATCATTATTGTCAGGAACAAGTCGAGAATTACTTTGATTTTGTTGGGACAAAGATGGCTGAAAAAATTATTGAGAACAAGGATGGTTTTACTAATTGGATTGAATAAAGCGAGGCACCTGCTCTGAGCAGGTGCCTCACTTTATTCATACCTATACAGACTTTCATGCCGCTTAAGCGGCAGCACTGATGAATGAAATAATGCTAGTCGAAAGCAAATTGAGCAAGGCAATTGCGGTCCTGGCGATAAATACATACTCATAGCCCAGGATAGTCCAGATGAATCCGCCTAGCCACGGTATAAACATTGAGACCATGTGATTGGGAGCTTTGGGCTGCTAGCAGAGAGTGTTCGCAACAAAATAAGCGATAGCTACTAGGCTTATCGCTTGTTTTTATGGTTTAATGGAGAGGTGTTAAATAGCGAATGAAATGAGGCTGGAGTATGTTTATGTATGTGTTTTCCATTGTACTTATAGTAGTATCAAATATTGTGTATAATGTGTGCCAAAAGTCAACACCGCAAAATGCTAATCCTTTTTCAGCGTTGCTAGTCACATACTTGAGCGCAGCAATTTTGACTTTAATAGCTGCTCTATTTTATAGAGGTAACAAAGGATTTCTTCAATCGTTTAACGAGTTGAATTGGACTAGTGTGGTACTTGGGGTCGCTATTGTTGGGCTTGAATTCGGATATCTGCTGGCCTATAGGGCAGGCTGGAACATTAGCGTGGGGTCTTTAGTTGCCAATATTATTCTTGCCCTCATGCTTATACCCATAGGGATACTGTTTTACAAAGAGGGATTTTCGTTTAACCAGATAATTGGAGTTGTGTTTTGTATGGTAGGATTGATCATCATAAATAAGTAGAAGCTAAGGGAAGCGTTTGTCCACTAATTGTTAAAATTTAAACTAACCAGAGGAGTAAATACATAATGTATGCATCAAATGATAGTTCAAAAGACATCGAAGATAACTGTCTTTCGGCTCTGTTATTAGCCTGGTATACAGTAGCAAAGCGGGATTTGCCCTGGCGGAGGACTGAAAATCCTTATTTCGTTTGGATATCCGAAGTTATGCTTCAACAGACTCAGGTGAAGACGGTCATTCCTTATTATGAACGATTTTTGCAACGATTTCCCAGTGTGGAGCAGCTGGCTACGGCAAATCTTGAGGACGTATTAACCATTTGGAGCGGGCTAGGATACTATTCCAGAGCTCGACGAATGTGGGAAGGTGCCCAATATATTTGCGATCAGTGCGGAGGGAAGATGCCCGAGAATTTTGACGGCCTTCTACAGGTCCCGGGGATCGGGGACTATACGGCGGGAGCCATTGCCAGCATTGCGTTCGGGCATAGCGTTGTAGCTATCGATGGAAATGTAAAGCGGGTGGTATCCCGTCTTTTGGCTTGGCCTGAGGCAGTGGAGACAGTTCGCAGTTATCGCTACTTTAGAGACCACCTAAGGGTATGGCAACCAGTTCTTCAGCCAGGAGACTTTAATCAGGCGTTGATGGAGCTTGGGGCTATGGTTTGTACTCCCACGAAACCGGACTGCGGAAGGTGTCCGTTGGCCCAAATCTGCGAAGGGTACCTCCGGGATGAAGTTCTCCTCTACCCTGTGAAAAAGCTCAAAGCTCAGCGCCAAGTGGTAACCCGTTTGACCTTTGTGCTGCGTAGAGGGGGCCAAGTATATCTACAGAGACGGCCAAGTCAAGGGTTGCTGGCCGACCTGTGGGAGTTCCCGGGAGTGGAGTTGAGTGTGGATAATAGCGCGAAAGATAGTCTTCCTATAGTTACAGACGGCGAGTGCTTTAACCTCTATCAAACGGTGGTATCCGAGCGGGCGTTTGAGGGATGGGTTCGGGAGCAATTCGAGCAAGGAGTAACACTTCATGGACCAACCTGGTACACCTTTAGTCATCGACGTTGGAAAATTGTTTGGGCCATCGTTGATCTGCCCGATCTGATTGATCCGCTCAATCTACCCGGACCGTCCGAGTCGCTCGAGACTGGATCAGTGGGTAGTTCTTTACTCAGAGAAATGGATGTGGGATATCGTTCGAATCCGAGGGGAGTCCAGCCAGTGGAAGATAACTGGTGTTGGGTTCAGCTACAAGACCTTAGTAGTATCCCACTGCCAGTGGCATTTAGAGTCATTGTTGAGGATTTAACAAAATTAGTATAAGGATCTTAT
>DATMYU010000133.1:0-2929 GCA_035560775.1 Desulfosporosinus sp. | reverse complement strand
AATGAGATATTAGTTTTGTATATAGTGGGTTATGGGGGGATCAAGGGGCCGCCGTCTGTGGCGGCCTCATACTTTGTGGGGCGTACAGCTTCGAGCATACCCTCCTGTGCATCCTATGACCCACAATCTTATGCTTAGCCACCCGCCGGTGTAACGTCTTTATACAACTCAATCCTTCCACCATCACTAGATCCCGAAGGAATGGTGTCTTTCCTAACAGGTTAATAGAATTTATAGGATGATTGGAGAGTTTCTTGAGAAATATGGCCACAGGGCTGTATACGAAATGGATTCATCTAACCCTAGATGGCGGGATGATCCTAGCTATCTCTTAGAATATGTACGGAGTATCCTTGATACGGCTGATTTAAAAAAATTCAAACTAAGCAAAGGTTGCAGGCGGAAAAAATACGGCAACAAGTTAACTCAACCGTTCCATTTTTATCGTCTCTGGAAAATTAATTGGCTTATTCGTCAAGCAGTAAAAGGAGAAGAATCAAGGGAAAAGGGTAAATCGGAATTGATTAGATTATCTGATCCCTTTCGAGCGTTAGCATTGGATATAGGGCGTAGACTTAAGGAACGTGGGATACTTGAAGAGTCAGTCGATGTTTTCCATTGTTCCTTACCAGACATGCTCTCGATTTTATTAGGTTACTGGAACGGACAAGGACTTAAGGCTTTAGTTGTTGACAGAAAAGACAGACACTCAGAGCTACAAAAGCTTGATCCACCTGATTTAATTATTAATGACCATGCAAGCTTTGCAAAACTTTCTTCCATAGTCATAGGCGACGGGATAAGTGGTATGGGCGTAGCAGGGGGAAGAGTTGAGGGAAAGGTGAAATTATTGTATCGTCCTGAAGATGGCTTGGATCAAGGTGAAGTACTTGTGGCACCTTCTACCGATCCGGGTTGGACTCCACTCTTCTTAAAGGCATCTGGCATAATTATGGAAACCGGAGGGTTCTTGTCACATGGTGCAATCGTAGCTCGTGAATATGGCATTCCTGCAGTTGTGAATATTCCGGGTGTTATGAAGCTTATTAAGAATGGCGATAGTGTTGTAGTTGATGATGATGAAGGGAAAGTATATCTGAGTATTAACCTTTAGTTATCGGGTCCAATGGTCAGATAACCAATGCAACGACACCCCTAAGGTCCACTTTCTTTACATAAATCTTTAATAGATTTAATGATTTCATCGCACAACCGGAAAAATTCAATCGAAATTTCTTACACGTGCTCAAGGCACATTTACTTGACTCATAGGTTGTTGGAACCAGTTTACATTATCATTCACAATTCGTGGGACGGCAAAGGCTGGAGTTTTTGTAATGAGTAACTGTTGTGAATAACGTTTCGACGGATATATCGTCAATGTAGGAACAGTTGACCACGATAACGGATGAGCCACAGTCAGTGCTTGATCCAGCTCAGCAATCGGCATAAGTAGCTATGACGTAAGACCTGGCTTAGTTGTCTGGGCCTTATTTGCGCCAGGTGTTATATCATTCCTTATTTTTGACTGTGGTATGCTTGACGAAAAATGCTGTATCGTGGTTAAATAAATAAGCGTGGGATAATGGGAAAACTTAACTCTATTTGATACACCCTCCTAAGGGTCAAATTCTCATCTTAAATCTACGTGAATAGGCGCTGTTGCTATGGTGATCTACGAGTTGAGCTTGGTATTAAGGCTCGAATAATGTCAATTATTCGACTACCAGAGCGTAAGATAACTTTGGGCAGAGATCTATAAAACTGAAGAGTTGAATTAGCATTTATTCAAGGTATGGTACATGGCAATGATATTTTTGATAGGTACATAAATGGGTAAGAAGTGTGTGATTGGCTCGGTGACCCTGAAAAACCTAAATTGACTCTGGTTGGTAAGGCTAAAATATAAAGAGGAGTGTGTGATTTGATGAAAACTGAACAATTGTATTTGAATGTGGCCCTAACTTTGGATGGAGTGAACGAGCCGTCAGGGCTGTTGGTAGATGTCACTGTTGCCGAAGATGGATCCTACACAGTAAACAAAATGGTCTTCCTGCAAGAGGATTTAAAGACAGAGGAAGAATCCTGGGTCGTATTCCCTAAGGAGCATTACAAGTTCAGATTGGAAGTGCTTGATGCAGGGATCAAGGAAGAGATCGTCAAGGCAAAGACTGATCCAGACTATGCGGTAGAGAGTAAAGTGTATAAGATGATAATCGGCAACACGACAAAGGAAATGATATTTCAGGGCGGTCACCAATAGGCTGTTTATGCTCTTGAGCAGGATGGATAGAGCAAGGGTGTGCTTAATGGAGGTTTGGCGTAGTCCTCTAGGGGCTCTGCGTGTTCCACATTAATAACTCCTTTAATTCCTGGTTATAGATCGCCATTATGCAATTGTTCTTGAGTCTGAGCATAGTTTCTGCGAAAACATCTGCAAATACCTCCATATGATTTTCACGCCTATAGTCTTTGATCTCCCAATGTTTCACGAGGGACTCTCTCCAACCACTAGAGAAGAAACATCTTTTATACCCCAACAACTTATCGTTTACCACGTGTCCCATTTCGTGATAACGTACATAGTCAAAAAGTATTAGGATATTATCATGGACTACAGTATTTGTCACAGGACTATAAAAAGTTGGGTGTTTATCTTTAGGTTCATATCCTTCATGCTTAGCGAGATATTCTACGGAACACTCGTCATGGGTAACGAACGATATTGTTTCCCAATTTAATTTAACGAATGGAAAGCTAGATTTGAATAAAGCAATATCCGAATTAATTAACGTCATATCCAAAATTAACATCTCCTTCATTTCAAGTATCTCATAGGATCTACCGCCTTACCAGAATGCCTAACCTCAAAGTGCAAATGTGGTCCTTCGGAATTACTATTTTTGAGGTTATTTACCCTCTTTCAAAG
>DATMYU010000132.1:0-19017 GCA_035560775.1 Desulfosporosinus sp. | reverse complement strand
AGTTATCGGTGATGATTTGGAAGCATGTCTCGTTATTTTCTCCAGAAAAGATTGTCACGTTTGTAAAGAAGTCGTTCCTCTTTTGGAGGAGCTTCAACCGGAATACCTAGACAAGTTTGGGTTCTATTGCGTGGATGTAGAAGAAGAAAAAAACTTGTATCAAAGATTCTCCTTAAAAGGAGTTCCTCAGATTCTTTTCTTTAAAGAGGGCGACTATCAAGCAAAACTAGTTGGTGCTATTGATGAAAACCAAGTCATGGAAAAAATTGCGGAACTTTTAGAATCGTAATCATTAAAACGTTCTACAGAGAGGGAGTAATTTAGGAAAATGGGAGATCTGACGTACGATTTAATCATTATCGGTGGGGGCCCAGCAGGACTCACGGCAGCTATTTATGGGGGAAGAGCGAAGCTGAGAACTTTGGTTATCAACAAAGGGACAGTTGGCGGTTTGGTCAATACTACACGAGAAATTGTCAATTATCCGGGCTATGTCCAAATCAGTGGTCCCGATCTTATGAAAGCTTTTAAAAAGCACGCAGATTGCTTTGGCGTTGAATTTTCACGAGATGAAGTTGTGAGTGTTAACTTTTCCCAAGAAGACAAAATCATCTGTACTAAAAAAGGGAAAGAATACACGGCCAAGGCAATTATCATTGCTTGTGGCAGTGAGCCGAGACTATTAAATATTCCTGGTGAAAAGCAGCTTCGGGGCAGTGGGGTTGCGTATTGTGCAACCTGTGATGCCGAGTTTTTTGAAGGAGAAGACGTTGTTGTCGTTGGCAGCGGGGATCAAGCCATTGAAGAAGGTATGTACATTACCAAGTTCGCTCGCAAAGTGACCGTTATTGTACTCCATGATGAAGGCGTTCTCGATTGCAATAAAGTGAGTGCGGAAAGGGCCTTCCAAAATGAAAAGATGGAGTTTGTATGGAACTCCACGATTGAAGAAGTCCTGGGTGAGGCTAATGTCGAGGGTGTTAAAATCAAGAACATAAAAACTGGCCGTTCAAGCGAATATGCTTGCCAGGGCGTTTTTTTCTTTGTTGGAATGATTCCTATGACTAATTTTCTCAAGGAAAGTGGCATTGGGATGGACCGCAGAGGCTACATTCCTGTTAATGACTTGATGGAAACGGATCTCGAAGGGATATATGCGGTTGGAGACAATCGGGTTAAATATTTAAGGCAAGTTGTTTCAGCTGCAGGTGATGGGGCAGCGGCCGCAGTTGCCGCCGAGCGCTATATTGAGGAACTGAATGCATTTAGTACGAATGTTATGAAAAGTGAGAAAAAAGTTCTCTTGCTTTTTTTCAATGCTATGAATAATGTAAGCTTGGAGTTTAGCTCTTTATTGGAAAAGGTAAATCAAGAACTATTGGAACCCTATAAAGTGGTGAAAATCGATATGGCTACTAAGAAAAATATTGCCCAAAAGTATGATGTCAAAACCGAGTCATCAGTGATTGTATTGGACAGAGGGCAAGAGATCAAGCGATTGGACTATTCGAACGATAAAGAAAATCTAAAAGTTCAATTAAGATAAGATAAATTATTATTTAGGTCAGATTGAAAATTGACTCTTTGTGGACAAGATGTTGCTTTCAATGAGTCATAAGCCCCAGTTTAAACACTTTTTTAGGCTAAGAGGAATACCGAATCTGATGATTTTCAATAAGGGAGAAATCCGAGATCGGATGGGCGGCCTACTCTCTAAGGACGAAATTACTGAAGTGATTAATAGAGTCTTAGCGAACTAATAAGCTTGAAAAGGGGCTGCCCTGAAAACATTCAAGGTAGCTCCTTTAAGAAGGCATAACAAAACAAGCCTGTCCATTTGGATGGGCTCTTATATTGGGTCAAGCGCATCAATAAGTTAATAGTGACTGAACAGAGTCTTCTTTGACTTGAGGTTCATCTAAGTAAGTTATTTATCCAGCTAGGGATGATAGTTAAAAAATAAAAAAAATAGTTCAAGAATTCTTAGCAAACGCTGTTAGGGCGTTCTTCTTGAGAGGCATTATGCAGTGATTATTGTTTAGAGAAATAAAGGTAGCGTCCAACATCGATTGTTGGCATAGAATTTGCATAATAATTAAGATATGCTTCATTGGAAGCTAAACACACGGGGGGTAGATCGGATTGATCGCGTGGACTCTAAATTCATGTAGGCGGGTGAAACTCCCGTACTCCTCGCCAATAAATTCAGGGGGTAAGCGGAATTGAATATCACATGGACGCTGATCCAAAAACAGAGATTTCAAGAACTTAACGCCAGTGAAGTACAGCAAGAGATGTGTTTTGAGTCTCATCAAGACCGCGACCGTGCTTTCCAGGAACAGGAACACTTCTTGGTGCATCAGGGAAAACTCCGTTTGCAAGAGCTACGGGAAATCAAGAAACGACCATCATTGTGTGTGCTTGAACAGAAACTCAGCGAAGCTCTGACCCAGAAGGGATTCGTCCAGGTTGTTACGCCAACAATTATATCAAAAGTATCATTGGCTAAAATGTCGGTCTCGGACGATCACCCGCTCTTTTCCCAAGTGTTCTGGCTTGATCCCAAGCGTTGTTTACGTCCAATGCTGGCTCCAAATCTATATACACTATGGAAAGATTTATTGCGTTTATGGGAAAAACCGATACGCATTTTTGAAATAGGAACGTGCTACAGAAAAGAATCCAAGGGTGCTCTACATCTGAACGAGTTTACTATGCTTAATTTGACAGAACTGGGCTTACCAGAAGATCAGAGACAACGACGCTTAGAAGAACTCGCGGCCTTGGTCATGGATACCGTCGGTATTACTGATTATCAGTTGGAATTGACGACATCCGTCGTTTATGGAGATACTTTAGATGTTGTAAAAGGAATTGAGTTAGGTTCGAGTGCCATGGGGCCCCATTTACTAGATGATCAGTGGGGAATTACTGATCCTTGGGTAGGGATTGGATTTGGTCTAGAACGTTTGCTGATGATTAAGGAAGAAGCCCAAAATGTTCAAAGTATGGGTAGAAGCCTTACCTATCTTGATGGTGTACGCTTAAATATCTAAGGAGCTGCTAGGACCCCTCTTTTTGGCTCTTTTCCCTAACATAGTTGTTACCACCAGTAATCGAACTTAAGTTGATTATGGCTTAATGGGCTTGAATTGACTTGAGTGACATCACTTGCCCCTGCATGCGTGGATCAAATGCAAGTCCATTCCACTGGAAAATGGGGAAACATAAAAATGAAATATTTGTATTTTGGCATAGAACTTGCAGCTTTCTAGTAAACAGAGAGGTTAAAGGTTAACCTTACTAAAAAGAAGGTGACTTAATGGCAATAAATCTGACTACATCTAAATTAGATGGGATATTGGAAAAGGCAACTCAAGAGGTGTTATTAGGGAGAGCAGAACTCTTGTTTTTGTTGGGGTTATCCGACGAAGAAGACCTTTCTAAGGTGTTTGAAACAGCTAGGCTTCTTCGAACGCGCTACTTTCAGGATAGAGTATTCATCTATGGTTTTGTTTATTTCTCAACCTATTGCCGGAATGATTGTGCTTTTTGTTTATATGGTAAGTCAAATACTTCTTTGAAACGTTACCGTAAAACTGATTTAGAAATTATGGAGACCGCGATGAGTCTCGTTGAATCAGGAGTACACTTGCTAGATCTTACGATGGGAGAAGATCCGTTCTATTTTGACAATCAAGAATCCGGATTTCAACATTTAATAAGAACAGTGGAACATATTAAAAAAAGCACTGATATACCGATCATGATTTCCGCGGGTGTTGTTTCAGAGAAGATTCTTAGGGAATTCAAAGAGTCTGGCGTCGACTGGTTTGCCACTTATCAGGAAACCCATAACCAGGATTTATACCGTAAACTTAGACTTGGTCAGAGCTATAATGAACGGATGGAACGAAAAAAGTTAGCCAAAACTATGGGATTTCTCGTAGAAGAAGGATTGCTGACTGGAGTAGGAGAAACAGACGAAGACTTAGTTAATTCACTGAAGGAAATGAAGAATCTAGAGGCAGACCAACTTCGAGTGATGAGCTTTGTTCCACAGAAGGATACGCCTATGCAGAACCTTCCGCCCGTACCCCGCTCAAGAGAGCTGCTAATTATCGCAGTGATGCGTTTAGTTTTTCCAGATCGCTTGATTCCAGCCTCATTGGATGTTGATGGCTTAAAAGGTTTAGCAGAGCGCCTCAACTCTGGAGTGAACGTCGTAACCTCAATTATCCCGCCTCAGTCTGGCTTGGCCGGAGTATCCAATCATTCGTTAGATATCGAAGACGGAAACCGGACGATAAGCAAAATTATCCCAGTCTTGAAACAGTGTGGACTGGTTCCGGCGAGCCGTGAGGAATATGCAGAGTGGATCTTGCAGCGTCGATAAGAGTTTATGAGTCCTAGGAAGGAGCGCTGGTATGCGGGTAGCAATTGTAGGGGGGAAACTTCAAGGGGTGGAAGCGGTCTATCTGGCGAAGAAAGCTGGCTGGGAAGTTGTCCTGGTTGATAAGAAATATGAGGTGCCTGCAGCAGAGCTTTGCGATCAGTTTTACTCACTGGATGTCACAAAAGTCGTAGAGTGGCTTCGGCTTTTGAGAGGAATTGATCTTATCATTCCCGCTCTGGAGAATCAGGAAGCCTTGGACAGCCTCGTACGAACTGCAAAGTATGCCGGTGTCCCCTTGGTATTTGATAGAGATGCTTATGAAGTTTCTTCTTCCAAGATTAGGTCCAACGCGTTGTTTGCTGAAGGTGGAGTCCCTGCGCCAATCCCGTGGCCAGGATGCGGATTTCCTATTATTGTAAAACCTTCCGATGCAAGTGGGAGTGAAGGCGTCATTAAACTAAATAGTGCTCTGGAATTCCAGCGTTTATTGGCTGAAAAGGATTTAACAGACTGGGTTATCGAGGAGTATTTAGAAGGGCCCTCCTATTCGTTAGAGGTTATCGGCTTCTCGGGAGTTTACAAAGTATTGAAGATCACAGAACTCCATATGGATGAAGGCTATGATTGCAAACGTGTAGTGGGCTCAGCTAGTTTGTCAGACGAACTTAATGAAAAATTCGAACAGATTGGTCTGGGTTTAGCTCGAAGCCTGAATCTGAATGGGATTATGGACATTGAAACGATACTCCATAAGGGACAGTTAAAAGTCTTAGAAATTGATGCCAGGCTTCCTAGTCAAACACCAATTGCAGTTTATCACTCTACCGGGATTAATATGTTAGAAATTCTGGGAGAAGCCTTTGTGCAAGGTAAGTCTTGGCAAGCATTTGAGGTCTTGGAAAAGCGGGGCGTGATTTATGAACACATCCATGTTATGGACGGTTACCTAGAAATTTCCGGTGAACATATTATGGCTGACGTCGGACCGCTCCATCTTTATTCGGATTTCTTTGGAGCAGATGAAGCACTTTCAAGCTATTCCACAGGTAAAACTGAGTGGGTAGCCACTCTGATTATCACAGGGGAAGACTGCCAAGCAGCGTGGGATAAACGATGTCTAGTTCTTCAAGAGATCCGGAAGGAATTTGGGATTAGACATTACTATGATCGGTATCCGGTGATTGAAGACAGCGACAGATTTATTAAAATAGCTTCAGGGAGCTGATTAGTTTGACTCGCCTTATACAAGATGATGTTGTTAAAATTGCCCCTGCGTTAGAGGAGTATAACGCAGAATTAGTTAGAATGACGGGTTGTTCACTGCGGGAGATCGCGGCCTATGCAGTCGGTAGGAAAGTCGGCGAGGACTATGCTCAGAAACCAAAAGTTGCCGTGATTCCGATGACCTGTGGCCAAGGTATAATAGAAGGTTTTGTGGAATCTGTGGCCAGCATCATAAGCTATCTCGGATTTGATGCCGTTATTACAAAAAGCCGGGATGCAGGTGGTGTAGCTGAAGCCGTGCAAAATGGCTCGGAAATTTTGTTCATGGCCGATGACGATCGTTTTGTAGCCGTTAACCTGAGAACAGGTAAGGTATCTGACAATGGAGCTGCTACCGGCAAGGGATACATGACTGGCTTGATGCATATGTGCGATGGATTAGAGGGTAAGAAAGTGTTGGTAATTGGGGCAGGTCCTGTAGGCACCGGCGCAGCTTTAGCCCTAATACGCTTTGGGGCAGAGGTTTCAATATATGACATAGATTTGTCGGCTAGCCAACGATTAGCTGGGGAGTTAATAAAACAGGGTTATGCCGCAACGATAGAAATAGACTTAGAGGGCGCTTTAGGGAGGCATTGCATTTTAGTGGATGCCTGCCCAACTGAAGATTTTATTATGTTGCGGCACATATCAGCGGATACAATGATTGCGGCCCCTGGTATTCCTCTAGGGGTGCAGGTGGCAGGCGTAGCGCAAATTTCCAACCGATTGCTTCATGATCCATTACAAATCGGAGTGGCCACCATGTTTTTCGATGTCTTGTAAACGCACAAGTCTTTGCTGTTAATCCTTGAAGCATTTTCACTCGAATCACAGAAATCAGAGGATAGATTGGGGTTGAGAAGATGACGGTCGATTCTGCAAGTAAGAAGCGTTATTTCCGTAAGAATGTGGATTTTTTTAAATTTGTAGAAAAGATTAAGCTATGGCCCTCGAGAAGTGGGACTCTACATGGCATTAAAAGCATGACGATCAGAGGAAATACAGCGGAGATCATGACGCATTGCAATGAAACGTTTGAAATATTCAATTCCAAGCATAGTCGTGCGGCACGTTGCCTTAGACAAAAACTGTTCTTTCATGCCTGTAGTACCTGCAAAATCCCGGACTGGAAATTGAAAAAATATTCGGTAACCTATGTTAATCAAGACTACGGGTCCCGCTTGTAAAGGAAAATTAATATGAGATAATGCTTGCTTTATCCATTTGGTGGAATGGCAAGCTTCCTTTTTATAGTCAGAACCACTTGGCGCTGCGTCAAACCACTGATGAATGAATAGGGTTTTAAGACTAAATGTGGGAATACAGCCGTTGACACAACGGCTTATGAGTTATAGCTCTAAAATTAGAGTGGCACTAAATTAGTTCGCTTAGTAGTAACGATGTATTCCAAGGAAAATTGAAGTGTAAGGAGACAAACAAAATGGCTATAAGAGATGATCTGGTCGCGTTAGGAATGGTAGAAACGCGAGGAATAGTAGGAGCAATCGAGGCAGCAGATGCGATGGTCAAAGCTGCTAATGTGACGCTGATCGGCAAAGTAAAAGTGGGAGGTGCCTTAGTCACCGTGATGGTAAGAGGAGACGTCGGAGCCGTCAAAGCCGCCGTGGATGCAGGAGCAGCAGCAGCAGAACGAGTCGGGGAGCTAATTAGTTGTCATGTGATCCCACGACCTCATCCAGAACTCGAAGCGATTTTACCAAAGCTTCCAGTTTACACAGAAGAAAAACCGAAAACTAAAACTATAGAGAACACAAAATAAACTGTCGGGAATGAGCGAAAGCATCCGGCGTCATAAGGAGGGTAATCATGATAGAACCCATTAAGCCTAAGGTTTTAGCCGTCAGATTAATCGCCAATGTTGCACCAGATCTGGCCGAGAAATTAGGACTCAATAAGTATCAACGGTCCATCGGTATGATCACAGCGGACATAGATGATTCAACGTACGTCGCGTTAGATGAAGCCACTAAAAAGGCTGAGGTTGAAGTCGTGTACGCCAAAAGTTTCTATTGCGGAGCAGCCCGAGCATCAGGCCCGTTATCAGGAGAAATCATCGGAATATTAGCGGGACCCAACCCAGCTGAAGTGCGAGCCGGTATGGACGCCTGTATCGACCACTTGGAAAATGATTGTTTTTTCTACACCTGTGATGGCGGAAAAACAGCTTGGTTTCCCCACACCGTATCGCGAACGGGAAGTTACCTCTCTAAGATTGCCGGAATTGAAGAAGGCCAACCACTTGCTTACCTCATTGCTCCCCCGATCGAAGCCATGTACGGACTAGACGCCGCCTTAAAAGCAGCCGAAGTCACCATGAAAGCATTTTACGGGCCTCCGACCGAAACCAACTTTGGTGGCGGCTTACTCACCGGCTCGCAAAGCGCCTGTAAATCAGCGTGTGAAGCGTTCCAACGCTCCGTCATGGATGTCGTGGAAAACGGTCTAAAATACTAGAAGAAGGGGAGGCGCAGCTTAATGATGGAACTTGATCGAGACTTGTGTTCCTTACAAGAAGCAAGGAATTTAGTGAAAGCTGCCCGCAAAGCCCAAGAAATCCTCGGAAACTTCACGCAAGAACAAGTGGATCATATCATCGACATGATGCGTGAGGCCGGAGAAGCCAATGCAGCAAAGTTAGCCATGATGGCTGTATCAGAAACCGGCATGGGAAATTATGCAGACAAATGCTTTAAAAATTATTTTGCCTCTCGTACCGTGTATGAATTCATCAAGCCCATGAAAACCGTCGGGATTATACGGGAAGATAAAGAACACAAAATTTGGGAAATAGCAGAGCCTGTCGGCGTCATAGCCGGGATCGTCCCGACTACAAACCCTACCTCAACAGTGATTTATAAAGCCATGATCGCTATAAAATCACGCAATGCGATCGTGTTTTCCCCGCACCCAACCGCCGTGCGCAGTACGAATGAAGCCGCTAAAATAATGCATCAGGCAGCCGTCTCAGCCGGCGCCCCAGAAGGGGTTATCGGATGTATCATGAATGTCTCAATGGGAGCGACCACAGAACTGATGAAACATCCCAGTGTCGCCATGATATTAGCCACCGGTGGAAGCGCCTTAGTGAAAGCAGCCTATAGCAGCGGAAAACCAGCGCTCGGCGTTGGCCCCGGAAATGTGCCCGCTTTTGTCGAACGAAGTGCTGATTTAGCCAAGGCCGCAGAATACATCGTTATGGGTAAGACCTTCGACAATGGCACTATTTGTGCCTCAGAACAAGCCATTGTGGCGGAAGAATGTATCGCCGAAGAACTCATAACCCACCTCAAAGGCCGTGGCGCCTACTTCCTTGATCCTGACGAAGTCAAAAAAGTATCCGCCGTTGTGATGTTGGGAAAGGGCGGCGTCAACCCCAAAGTTGTGGGCAAAGACCCTGAATTTATCGCACGACTCGCGGGAATCTCCATACCAGAGCTAACGAAATGTCTCGTAGCCCCCTTAGCAGGCGTCGGTCCTCAATGGCCCTTGTCTTATGAGAAGCTGACAACCGTCCTAGGATTTTACCGAGTGACGGATTGGCATCAGGGCTGTGAGCGATGTCTTGAACTCCTAGAAGCCGGTGGAATAGGGCATAGCTTAGCCTTCCACAGCAATAATGAAGAGCTGATCCGAGAATTCGCGCTCCAAAAACCTGTCAACCGAATTCTGGTGAACACACCTGCTGCGATGGGCGGCGTCGGAGCGACAACGGGCTTGTCTCCGGCCTTTACCCTAGGGTGTGGAACCTGGGCAGGTTCAAGTGTTTCCGAAAACGTCACCCCCCTGCACTTGCTCAACATTAAAAGAGTGGCCTGGCATCTAGGAATTCCTGAGCGTAAACCCCCGGAACCCATGAAAGCTGAGGGAAGGGGCGAAAGCGTTCAGAACTGCAGCCAGCCCGCTGATGCACAATTGGTCCAAGAAATCGTTAAACAAGTCATGAAGCACATGAATAGCATCCAATGCTAAAGCTATAAAGTGATAAAGTTTGGATTTTAACATCGAGCAACGGTGAAATTAAGGAGGGAACTAACCATGGCACAAGATCGAAGAGTCATAGCCCTTGGACTGATAGAAACCAAAGGATTAATCCCAGCGATTGAAGCAGCAGATCAAATGTTAAAAGCAGCGAATGTAACACTGAGTGGAAAAGAACATGTCTCTGGAGGCTATGTTTCAGTGATGGTCCGTGGAGATGTGGGAGCCGTGAAAGCAGCCGTCGACGCAGGCGCAGCAGCAGCGCAAAGAGTGGGAGAGCTTCTCAGTGTTCACGTAATACCACGACCCCATCAAGACGTCGAGTACATTTTGCCAGTAGGGGATAATAAAAACTACGGTGAATAATAAGCTGCGTCTTACCCTTGGAGAAGAGGTGAGAACTTGATCGTTACAGAGTATGAATTAAGAGCTAATTGGCATAAAACGAAGGAAAAAGTGATCATGTTACCACCAGGGAGCGTGATCACACCGTCGGCCAGAGACTTTATTCGGTCCAAGGGAATCGATGTCCAAATCGAAGGGAACGGGATTTTAGACATTAACAAAACCACGTTTTCCAATTCCCATCAAACCGCTTTAAACCATAAACCTTTTGAAGAAAAAGTGAATGCGCCTCGACAGAGCCCTTCAAGCGTCAAACCTGAACACATGACCCATCTGCATCAAGGCGGCTTAGTCACAAAAACACATCCCGTGATTGCTTACCGAGGACAACTGGATCTGTTTCAGTGTGAAATCGTCGAGGTACAAGTTTCCTTTGATCAAATGGGTGAAGAAGGATTAATTCTAAAATTAGAAGAGATCGCCGCCTTTGCCAGAGCCCTCATGGTTAATGAAGTGAAAGTTTTGCCCTTTGAATGGGCTACTCTAATAGGACTGACGCCAGAAGAACTACGGGAACGCTCACATTATCCCCAAAAATACTTTGGAGTTGAACATACGCCGTTAAGTTATACTCATGGCTTAGTCGTAGCAAAACTCCAGCATCTGAGAGCGAAGTCACGGGAAGTTGAACTCTACGCTAACCGAGCTTTCACCAACGATTCCGGAGAATGCACGAGGACGGACCTAATCCAAGCCTTAAACCGACTGTCCAGTGCATTCTATATTCTTGCCTGTGAAGTACGGAGCCGGAAGAACGGGGAGAAGGCAGAGAAACAAGAGAAACGGGTGCCTATAGGCGTGTCAAACCGGCATATTCATCTAGCAAAGGACGACTTAGCTGCCCTGTTCGGAGAGAACTATGATTTGATCCTCCAAAAGGAACTCACCCAACCAGGTCAGTTCGCAGCGAAAGAAACCGTTACCTTAGAGGGCCCGAAAGGAACCCTTGAAAACGTACGAATTTTAGGTCCCTTGAGAAAAATCACCCAAGCAGAAATCAGCGTAACGGATTGTTACAAGCTGGGGATCAAGCCTGTCATTCGAGATTCTGGGCAACATGAGGGAACTCCTGGACTTAAAATTATAGGGCCAAAGGGTAACGTAGAATTGAAATCCGGCGTGATGGTGGCGAGTCGGCATATTCACTTAAACCTCGAGCAAGCTTCTGAGTGGTCCGTGAAAGATGGGGACAGAGTTCGTGTAGAAATACAAGGTAAACGTCCCGTAATCTTTGAAGATGTGTTGATTCGAGCCAATGAACATTACCAAAAGGAGATGCACTTGGATTTGGATGAAGCCAATGCGGCCCTCATCACCGGACAAAGCCAAGGTGTGCTCATGGGGTATAAACTATGAATGAAGAACTCATCAGCCAAATCGTATGTCGTATCCTATCTGAGCCCGCGTTTCAAACGCTCCTCCAAGGCAACAAGGAAGGAAGTCTTGAAGTACCTAAGGCGGTTAAGCTAGACGCGTTAGTCTTACTGAATTACGTCCCGGACCTTGAACCAGTTTTAACAGCCCTAAAGCTTAGCTACGGAGCAGACTATACGCTAAGTATTTTACCCAGTGAACAGGTATTCGCAGCAAAACCCACGCTACCAGAGGGTTTGACTTGGATAACGCCCCAAGATGCCTTAAGTAAGACCACTTGGCAAAGAATCCTCATCCCCACATGTTCTCCCAATACCCTCGTTAAAGCCGCCTTAGGGTTAAGGGATAATCCCATCAGTGAGATGATCGGACGTGGAGTGACGCAAGGCATACCCACCACGATCATGACAGAACATCTAGGCTTTACAGCAAAAACACCAAAAGCTTATCATGAACTTTATGAAGGCTATCTACAAACCGTTCAGTCCTACGGAGTCATGGTGTGTGAAACCCTAGAGGACGGGCGCCTCTTGATTGAGGATGCGGGTAAAGTGGCTTCAAGTAGTCAGTATCAACGAACTAGCCCTTATGAACAGAAATCAATACCCTGTGAACATAGAAATGCTTCCGATAAGCAGAAGGCGTGCTCAAACGAAGTGATCTGCTACGAAAAGAAATACCTAGCGGATAAAGACGCTTATGGAATCGCTGAAGATAGCGTCGTTATAGTGAAACGAGGCACGGTTATCTCACCCCTAGCCCGAGACACCTTGAAGAGTCGACGAATCGAGTTACGGCAAGAGACGGAGGGGGGAAGATTATGATTTTAGCTCGCGTCATAGGTAATGTATGGTCCACGCGGAAAGAAGAATCCTTGCGTGGCCTAAAGTTTTTAGTCGTCCAACCGGTGACCCTTTCTTACCATGAAGACGGTTCAGCAAAGCTCACGGAATTTGGAAATTCAATCATCGCAGCCGATCAAATCGGAGCAGGTGAAGACGAAATTGTGATGGTCGCCAGCGGATCCTCTGCAAGGCAAGGACTCGCAAACCATAGTATCCCCATCGATGCCACCATCGTGGGCATCATCGATAAAGAAACGTTTGAAGCGTAAGCTAAAGTAGGTGAAAAGTTTGAACGGTGAAAAAATGAACGATCTGACGATCAGTGCGAAAGTTCGGGAAGCTGGCGTTGTGGGAGCAGGCGGCGCAGGATTTCCGACGCATGTTAAGCTCTCAGCGCAAGCAGAGATTGTGATCGTCAACGGAGCAGAATGCGAGCCTTTGCTGAAAACAGATCAACAGCTGGCAGCACGCCATCCGCAGCAACTGATCAAAGGCTTAACCTTAGCGATGGAAGCAACGGGTGCCAAACAAGGCATTATTGCGTTGAAGGCCAAGTATAAGGAAGCCATTGCTGCCCTAGAGCCCTATTTAACAGAGCAAGTGCAGATTTCAATTATGCCAGATATTTATCCCGCCGGAGATGAGGTCATCACCATCTGGCTAACCACGGGTCGGCGCGTTCCAGCAGGGAAAATTCCTATAGAGATCGGTGTGGTCGTTAATAACGTTCAAACCCTCCTCAATGTAGCGAAAGCCTGTGAGGGAGAACCTGTCACTACGCGAACCCTCACCGTCACCGGCGCCGTGAAAAATCCCATCACGGTCACAGTGCCAATCGGTACCTCACTGCGAGAAGTCCTAGAACTTGCTGGTGGAGGCAGGTCAGAGGACGTAGTGTATATCAATGGTGGGCCGATGATGGGAAAAATCATCACGGATCTAAACGATCCCGTGACCAAGACGACCGGCGGACTCATTGCCCTAACGAAGGATCACTGTCTGATTCAAAGAAAAAACAGGCCCTTAGAAACTATTTTGCGCCTTGCTAAAACAGTCTGTGAGCAGTGTCAGTTATGTACAGATCTTTGTCCCAGACACCTGATTGGTCACGAATTATCGCCGCATCTGCTCATCCGTGCGGTGAATTACAAAAACATTGGAAAAGCATCGATGTTGACAAGTGCTCTGACCTGTTCAGAGTGTGGCGTGTGTGAAGCCTATGCTTGTCCAGTGGGAATTTCACCGCTTAGAGTAAATCTTGCCTTGAAGGCAGAGTTACGAGCCAAAGGTCTTAAATACCAAGGAGAACTCGGAAACGTTGACCCGATGGCCCAACATCGTTTAATACCGACAGACCGTTTAATCGAACGACTAAACTTGCGCTCATGGTACAAGGCAGCTCCTTTATCTCTTGAAACCTATGTCCCTAACGAGGTCACCCTAACGCTTCAACAGCATATTGGAGCACCTGCCATAGTCATAGTCAAGGTAGGAGACGTCGTACATCTAGGCCAAGTCGTGGGAGAAATTCCAGAAGGCACCTTAGGCGCTCGAGTCCATGCTAGTCTCGACGGAACCGTGACACAGGTCACGCACCAGGCGATCACGATAAGGAAAGGGGGGGCTGCAAAGTGATTCATGCAATAGGACTTGTCGAGTTTACAAGCATAGCACAAGGCATCGAATGCGCTGATATCATGTCCAAAACAGCGGACGTTAACATCTTAGTGGCGAAAACTACGTGCCCAGGAAAATATATCGTCTTAATCAGCGGAGATGTGTCGTCGATTGAGCAATCGGTGAACGCTGGCATTGAATTAGGTGCTGAGACTGTGGTGGATTCGTTCGTCATCCCTAATGTCCACCCTTCAATTTTACCGGCCATCAGTGGCGTGAATACGCTAAAGACAATTAAAGCCCTAGGGATTATAGAAACCTTCAGCGTTGGCTCCTTGATCGAGGCAGCAGATGCCGCGGTCAAAGCGGGCGATGTGGAGCCTGTACTTCTTCATCTGGCCTTTGGGATTGGCGGAAAGAGTTACACAATTCTCACAGGGGAAGTTGCCTCTGTGAAAGCAGCGGTAGAAGCCGGAAGTGCGCTCGCAAGCGAGAAGGGTTTACTCCTTCGACAAGTCGTCATACCGCGTCCAGCGCAACAATTAATCGAAAGTTTGATGTAAGGAGGTGTAACGATGGGACGATTTATTTCAGCCACCGTATTGCGTGAAATGGCCAAAACAGATAAGAATATTATTTTAGAAGAAAATAGTATCTTGACACCTTCGGCGAAAGATTTAGCCAAAGAGTTAGGGATTACGATTACCAAAGGACAACATGAAGTCGTCAGTCAGAGTGTGAACGGTCAATCGGCAGGGCAACCTGTAAAGCACCAAAACGAACGACAAGTAACGTCAGGCGATACAGGCCTAGGCATCCAAAAAGATGATCTTAAAAAAACCGTGCAGAAAATCATCAGTGAAGTTTTAAAACCTGCCTGTGAGAATCCCAAAGCAACTCATGTGGTCGGTAAAAATGTGGTCATTCAGCCCTTCCCAGAAGCGCCTCCAGGGCAAAAAGTTGGACTCGTTGATGTCATCGATGCACGAGTTGGGAACCTGGCTTCCGGCTTTATGACGTTTGACCACTCTAGATTACCGTGGTTTCTAAACTACGATGAAGTGGATTACATCATAGAAGGAGAGTTCGTTCTAGAAGTTGAGGGCAAAGTATTCCAGGCGGTAGCTGGGGACGTGATTTACATACCGAAGGGAAGCAAGGTAGTCTTTTCTTCTCCAACTTCTTGCAAGGTGTTTTATGCTGCCCATCCTGCCAATTGGGCAGATTTCTGCGATTAAGGACGTTTAGTCGGATTAGGAGAATGAGTGATGATTTTAAAAGCAAAGGTTTACAGCAAGGTTTTTACATTCAAGAGCCTCAAGGAAGTAATGGCTAAAGCTAATGAAGAAAAATCCGGTGATGAACTGGTTGGAATAGCTGCGACATCTGCTTCAGAGCGGGTTGCAGCAAAGTTGGTCTTAAGTAATTTAACCCTTGAGGATATTTATAATAACCCGGTGATTCCTTATGAAGAGGACGAAGTCACACGGGCCATCTATGACGGTCTTAATTTAAGAATCTATGAAGAGATTAAAAGCTGGACGGTTGGGTACCTGAGAGAGTACATTCTGGAGCATAAGACAACGGGCGGTGCATTGGCACATATCAGTAGAGGGCTTACCAGTGAAATGATCGCAGCAGTAGCTAAGTTGATGTCTACGATGGACCTCGTTTACGGGGCGAAGAAAATGCGCATTCAATCGCACTGCAATACCACCTTGGGCGTGCCTGGAACCTTAGCCTTTCGCTGCCAACCCAATCACCCTACAGACAATATAGAAGGGATGTTGGCTTCCCTTAAAGAGGGGTTGTCTTATGGTTCTGGGGATGCAGTGATTGGGATTAATCCGGTCGAAGACAATGTGGAGACCGTCACCCGCCTCCTAGAAACAGTCAAGAACTTTATGATAAAATGGGAAATCCCAACTCAAAACTGCGTCTTGGCGCACGTAACCACACAAATGAAAGCCATTGAAAAAGGTGCTCCAGTCGACCTTATTTTCCAAAGTATCGCTGGAACGCAAAAAGCCAACGCTGCCTTTGGTGTTAACGGGACCATTCTTGATGAGGCTTTTGCTTTGATACAACGGAAAGGGACCGCGACGGGCCCCAATCTCATGTACTTTGAAACAGGTCAAGGGTCTGAAGTTTCTCTGGACGCCCACCTCGGGGTAGATATGATGACCTTAGAGTCGAGAACCTACGGGTATGCCCGCAATTATCGTCCATTTATGACCAACAACGTCTCAGGCTTTATCGGACCAGAAACTATTTATTCCGGTCGGGAAGTGCTCAGAGCAGACCTAGAGGATTTGTTCATGGGCAAGTTGCATGGACTTCCCATGGGAATTGCACCTTGTTATACGAACCATATGAAAGCAGACCAAAATGATCAGGAAATGGGAACTCTCCTTTGCGCAATGGCCGGATCAAACTTCTTTATGGGAGTTGCCGGAGGCGACGATGTTATGCTGAGTTACCAAGATACTAGCTTCCATGATAATGCAAGTGCCCGGGAAATTTTAGGCCTTCGTCCACTCCCTGAGTTTGAGAAGTGGTTGGAGAAAATAGGTATCCTAGAAAATGGCTTGTTGACAGAGAGAGCTGGAGACCCATCCATTTTTGATAAATAAGGAGGCGAATCAATATGGCCGTGGCAAATAACGAATTAGAGAAAATCATCATTCAAAGTGTTTTGGAGGAACTAGCCAAGAAAGGGTTGCTTTCGACTAAAGACAAAGGTCATGTGATGTCGGCAGCAAGGCTGGAGACGCCTCTGCTTTCAGATAATTCATCTGATGAAATGGTTACATTTCCTTCGCTTGATGAAATGCAGATAACAAATCCCTTCAACGCCGATGCCGTCAAGGCTATGAAAAAATCAACGCCGGCTAGGATTGGCATCGGAAGAGCAGGAGCTCGCCCCAAAACGATGTCTTGGTTAAGATTTTTAGCCGATCATGCAGTGGCTCAGGATGCTGTTTTTTTAGATGTTTCGGAGGAATTCCTGCAAAAAAATCATCTAATGTCTGTTCAAAGTGCCGTAACGAGTAAAGATGAGTTTCTCACACGACCAGATTTAGGGCGGCGTTTATCAGAAGACGCTGCAAAAACCATCTCTGAAAAATGTGAGAAAAATGTTCAAGTACAGATCCTCGTTGTGGATGGTTTAAGTTCAACAGCCATTGAGGCCAATATCCCCGACTTATTGCCTGCACTGATGCAAGGCCTAAAAGCAGCAGGAATCAAAGTGGGCGCACCTTTTTTTGTTAAGTACGGACGGGTATGGGTCCAGGACCCTGTGGCAGCTTTAGTCAACGCTGATGTGATTATTGCCCTGATTGGAGAGCGACCAGGGCTCGGGACAGCAGAAAGCCTCAGTGCCTATATGATCTACCGGCCGAATGAGAAAACGGTGGAAGCAGATCGCACAGTGGTTTCCAATATTCACAAAGGTGGCATCCCGCCCGCAGAAGCAGGGGCACATCTTGCAGATGTTGTAAAAGAGATTCTGGCTGCCAAAGCCAGTGGCGTTAAGTTTAACCAGCTAAAATAGGGGTGATGTTAAAATGCCCGAAGCGAATATTCAAACCATCACGAGTGTGGGCATTGATATTGGAACCACAACGACCCAACTGGTGATTAGTCGACTAACGATTAAAAATACAGCTTCAGGGACGTTTGTTCCTCGCGTAGAGATTACTGATAAAGAAGTTATTCATCGAAGTCAGATCTATTTCACCCCGCTTTTGGACAACGATCTGATTAACGCAGCCGCGGTCTCCAAAATCGTGGAAACAGAATATTTGGCGGCAGGATTAACACCTGAGAAGATTGACACTGGCGCCGTGATTATCACCGGGGAGACGGCCAAGAAAGAGAATGCCAAAGCGATTATTGATGCTTTGGCGGGATACGCTGGGGACTTTGTGGTGGCCACCGCGGGCGCTAATTTAGAAGGTATTTTCGCTGGCAAAGGTTCCGGAGCAGCGGAGTTTTCTTCACAGAGACATCAAGTGGTCATCAATATCGACGTAGGGGGCGGAACGTCTAACTATGCCATGTTTCATGAGGGAAAGGTTGTTGAGTCGACATGCCTGAATGTCGGTGGACACCTTATAGAGTTCGAGCCGCAGGGGGATCGAATTACCTACATTTCAGAGCCCGCAAAAATTGCGCTTAGTTCCTCTGGCCAAAGGCTTCAGGTTGGAGAAAGGGTCACGCTTCCACAACTGCGTCCAGTCGTCAAAGCGATGGGGGCTTGTGTCGTGGAGGCCATCAAGACGACCGTGTTATCTAAGTTAACGAAGAAACTGCTGATGACACCCGCCTTACGATTGGAACATACGATCCGAAAGGTCATGATTTCCGGTGGGGTGGCAGACTATGTTTATGCTACACAAGGACCCGCCACCATGTCGGAAGTGACGGCTTACGGGGATTTTGGACCTTTATTGGGTTGGGAACTCAAAATTTGCTTAGAGACCGCGGGCTTTGTCTTAGAAAAACCGAACGAAACAATACGGGCGACTGTCATCGGGACAGGGACTCAGTCGGTGAATTTAAGCGGAAGTACGATCCATCTTCAAGAAAAGACATTACCGCTGCGTAATGTTATGGTCATCTCTCCCTTTACGTCGAGCATTCCCGATTCGGCGCAAGGAATTGCCAAGGTCATCAAGGAAGAAATGCTTCGACTTGAAGTCGATCATTCTGAAGGCTCTGTGGCATTGGCAATGAAAGGACCTCAAACGATGTCCTTTGCGAATATTGAAATTCTAGCCCAAGGGATATTACTGGGAATGGAAGAATACCTGACACAAAATAAGCCACTGATTCTGGTCATAGAAGCAGACTGCGGAAAAGTCTTGGGACAATGTATTAACGCCAATGCCAATCGACCGCTTGAGATGGTTTGTGTTGATCAACTTGAGGTGGAGAATTGTGACTATATTGATATTGGAAAACCACTCATGGGTGGAAGGGTCGTACCGGTGGTCTTGAAGACGTTGGTGTTTAATCGATAGGCTTCAATAAGAAGCACTTAATAGGAAGCAAACTGCGGAAAATTCTTGGGACAAGGTATCAACGTTTTCAGTCTTTGTAGCAAATGTA
>DATMYU010000131.1:0-10521 GCA_035560775.1 Desulfosporosinus sp. | reverse complement strand
AGGAAAGACCGTGGCACAGGCTTCACAAAATATACGAAATTTTTCTATTATCGCTCATATTGATCATGGTAAATCTACGTTGGCTGACAGGCTGATAGAATTTACTGGGGCCTTGAGCAAACGGGAAATGGAAGAGCAAGTCCTTGATTCTATGGATCTGGAGCGTGAGCGTGGCATTACCATTAAACTGCAAGCTGTGCAGTTAAGTTATAAGGCCAAAGACGGAGAGAATTATGAACTGAATCTGATTGATACGCCGGGTCATGTGGATTTTACGTACGAGGTATCCCGCAGTTTGGCGGCTTGTGAAGGTGCGTTGCTCGTTGTTGATGCGGTGCAAGGGATTGAGGCCCAGACTCTGGCCAATGTTTATCTAGCCTTAGAAAATGATCTTGAGATTATTTCGGTGATCAATAAAATTGACCTCCCGAGTGCGGAGCCTGAGCGTGTTAAGCAAGAAATTGAAGATGTGATCGGCTTGGATGCCAGTGAAGCAATCCTTGCTTCGGCAAAGACCGGGATTGGGATAAAAGAAATCTTGGAAAGGATTGTGACAACTGTTCCGGCCCCGACAGGCGACGATCAGGCTCCGTTAAAGGCTCTGATATTTGACTCCAAATTTGACGCTTATAAAGGAGCTATTTCTTACGTCCGAATTGTAGAGGGACGGGTTGCTAAAGGAACATCGATGAAAATGATGGCGACGGGAAAAGTTTTCGAAGTGACGGAAGTTGGCGTATTTGCTCCGGCGATGCGTATCGTAGAAGAACTTAAAGCGGGCCAAGTTGGCTTTATTGCGGCCAGCATTAAGAACGTCAAGGACACTCAGGTGGGTGATACAATTACGGATGCGGAAAACAGTGCAGCTGAAGCACTTCCAGGCTATAGAAAGGCCACTCCGATGGTATTTTGCGGACTCTATCCGGTAGATGCCAGTGATTATAACCGCATGCGCGATTCCTTGGAAAAGCTCCATCTTAACGACGCAAGTTTAGTCTTTGAACCGGAAACCTCAGTTGCTCTGGGCTTTGGTTTTCGGTGCGGATTTCTTGGCTTACTGCACATGGAGATCATTCAGGAACGTTTGGAGAGGGAATATGACCTGAACTTAATAACTACAGCGCCGAGTGTGATCTATAAAGTAAACACCTTGAAGGGGAACGTTATAAGCATTGATAATCCTTCTAATCTGCCCCCTATTGAGTCGATTACCAGTATTGAAGAACCCATTGTGAAGGCGACTATTTTGGTTCCGGCGGAGTTTGTTGGAGCGATCATGGAACTCAATCAAGAAAAGCGCGGGACGTATTTGGCCATGGACTATGTGTCCAAGAGTCGGGTGAAACTGATCTATGAACTCCCGCTTAGTGAAATAGTCTTCGATTACTTTGATCAATTGAAATCGAGGACTAAAGGGTATGCGTCTTTGGACTACGAATTAACCGGCTATAAAGAAACGGACCTGGTCAAAATTGACGTGCTATTGAACGGAGAAATGGTCGATGCCTTATCATTCATCATTCATCGAGCAAAGTCTTATAACCGGGGAAGGAAACTTGTGGAGAAACTTCGAGGAATTATTCCTCGGCAAATGTTCGAAATACCGATTCAATCCGTGATCGGGAATAAAGTCATTGCCCGCGAGACCGTCAGCGCTATGCGGAAAGACGTTCTGTCTAAATGTTATGGCGGGGATATTTCTCGGAAACGCAAACTACTCGAGAAGCAAAAAGTGGGGAAAAAGCGTATGAAGCAAGTGGGCAACGTGGAAGTACCTCAGGATGCCTTTATGGCTGTATTGAAGATCGATGATTAAGGCGCACCCCCGTAACGAAAGGGCACGATGCATCGTGCCAATCCCGTAAACGTAATAGTATAGTAAAGTATAGTAACCTGGGGCACGATTCATCGTGCCCTTACATGTAAATAAATAAGAGAGAGTGTGAGTGTGCACTATGCCTTCCTTATACGTACACGTCCCGTTTTGTGTTCAAAAATGCGACTATTGTGCCTTTTATTCTCATTCATTGCTTGATTCTTCCGAAGATCTTATATCCGTGTACTTAGAGGGTTTGAGAGTCGAAATGACTAAACGACAAAAAGATGCCCCTCAAGGGGTGTCTTCTCTTTTTATCGGGGGTGGGACACCGACGGCGTTAAAGGGTGTAGAGTTAGAACGTTTAATGAAAATGATCCAGCGATGTTTCCCCATGGACCAAGGAGCGGAGAAAACTGTTGAGGGGAATCCAGGAACCCTCACGGACGAGAAATTGACTATTTTACGGCGCTACGGGATCAATCGCTTTTCGCTTGGAGTCCAGGCCTTTGATGATAAATTGTTAAGCGCTGTGGGACGCATTCATACTGCTAAGCAAGCCCGTGAAGCTATTGGGCGATTGAGGGCAGCAGGATTTGATAACCTAAATCTGGATTTAATGTTTGGACTCCCTGGGCAAGGTATGAAGTTGTGGCAGGCATCTTTAGAAGAAGCGCTATCTTATTCGCCTGAACATTTATCCCTCTATGGATTAATGCTAGAAGAAGGCACGCCACTTTATGAGCGGTGTGCATTAGTAGCTAGTGATGAGACTGAATGCATAGGCAAGGCAGCGGGTGCTCCACAGGTTGATTCGTTGCCGGATGATGACTTACAAGCGGATATGCATGAATGGGCCGTTGAGCGCTTGAAACAGGAAGGGTTTACGCAGTATGAAACTTCTAATTTCGCGCGCCCTGGCTATGTTTGCTACCATAATTTAGGCTACTGGCGGGGAACAGATTATTTAGGCTTAGGCCCTGGTGCTGTGTCTTGCTTAAATAAAGTGCGTTGGAAAAACATCGAAGATGTGCGTGCTTATGAAAATTGTCTTCAAAGCGGGCAAAGCCCTATAGATGAAGAGGGAGAAGAAGTCTTATCTTTGCGCGAGCGCATGGCGGAGCGCATGATTTTAGGCTTGCGACTGGAAGAAGGCGTCGAATTCACATCGTTTCGAAATGATTTTGGTGTTGATCTTAGGGATATTTATAGGGATATATTGGAACAATATAAAGATAAGGATGTTTTTGTGGTTCAAGGCGACTATTTAAGCCTAAATGAGAAGTATTCTTTTGTGGCGAACTCAATTTTAAGAAACTTCGTGTGAGAAGGACTTGTATGACACAGCGCTCGGTCATGCAAGCCAAGGGGACGTTTTGTTTGCCATGAGGGTTTGTTTAAACTTGGAAAATATTTAATCTGAAATGATTCTTGACAAAGGGATAGTTGAGTGGTAATGTGGACACATAAGATTGTTAGCACTCATTAAGAGAGAGTGCTAACAAAAGAAATTCAACAAACAATGTTCGAAGGTTAAGAGACTTTTGTGGGGAGGGGAAATCAGCGGAAATCATAGGAAAGGCGGGAAAGCATGTATGCAAATGGATGAACGCAAACGGAAAATATTAAGGGCGATTGTTCAGGACTATATTGCTACCGCTGAACCGATTGGTTCACGAACGATTGCACGCAAATTTGATCTAGGCGTCTCCTCTGCGACGATTCGTAACGAGATGGCTGATTTAGAAGATTTAGGTTTGATTGAGCAACCACACACTTCCTCGGGGCGAGTTCCTTCGGACGCTGGGTATCGGTATTTTGTGGATTGCTTGATGGATCCCCAAACGATTAGTGACGAGCAAAGGGAGATCATTGAGCGGGAAAGCACGAAGAGAATCCATGAGATTCAGGAAGTGATTTCTCACACCAGCAGGTTGTTGTCTGAACTTACGAATTTGACGAGTCTTGTGCTCGGACCGCAAAAAGGGAAGAGTACGTTCGGAAAAATGCATTTTCTGCCGTATCAGCCAGGTCAGGTTATCTTGGTGATCGTGAAGGAAAATGGCACGGTAGAAAATCACATTATTGATATCGGTGAGAATCTTACGGCCGAGGAGCTCCAACAAGTGGCTGGTGTTTTCAATCAAAAAATGCGTGGCTACTCCTTGGGTCAAGTTAAACGTAGCCTGTTGCATGAAATCTATAATGAGCTGTCCCGACAGAGACGTTTAATTGATAATACGTTGGATATGCTAAGGGAAATTTTGGATGATAACGAGCAAGAGGACCGCATCTATCTTGGCGGGACCCTCAATATGCTTAATCAGCCAGAATTTCGGGACTTAGGGAAGGTTAAAGCCTTATTCAAAGTGTTTGAAGAAAATGAGTCCTTGAAAAAACTGCTCCAGCCTTACCAAGAAGGACTAAATGTCACAATTGGTGGGGAAAATACTTTGAAGGAATTTAAGGGCTGTAGCGTGATTTCAGCAACTTATAAAGTGAACGGTCTAACCATAGGGGCGGTAGGGGTACTTGGGCCGACTCGTATGGACTATGGCAAAGCTATTGCTATTGTTGATTTTATGACTCGAAGTTTAACAGAGATTCTCACGAAACGCCGGTGATAGGGGACGGTGCGATGTGCTCCGAAAGCTAATGCGGTGACTGAGCCTAATTAGGTTCATTTATATAAATTTAGTCGATTATTAAGTATAAGAGGTGATTATGAATGGCGCGAATGAGAGACGAAACTCTCAAAGACCGTAAGCAAGGTGTGGACGAGGGACAGGAGGACACGCTTGAATCAGAAAAAACGATCCTAGAAGAAGGCCTGAATAACAAGGATATAAGCTCACAAGAGAAAATTCTGACGCTCGAAGCGGAGCTTGCTCAGGCGAAGGCTAAGGCAGCAGAAAATTATGACCAATTGCTACGCTTACAAGCAGATTTCGATAATTATCGAAAACGGACGCAAAAGGAAAAGGTTGAACTTATTAAATATGCGTCGGAACGTGTTGTGGGAGATCTACTTCCTGTCTTGGACAATTTTGAACGAGCAGCCAGTGCGGCCAAAGTTAACCCGGACTTTACTGCCTTTTCACAGGGAGTGGACATGATTTTCCGTCAACTAGAAGCTGCGCTTAGCAAGGAGGGTCTAAAGGCGATGGAAGCTGTTGGCCAACCTTTTGATCCAAACCTTCATGATGCGGTGCTTAGGGTAGATTCTGAAGAACATCCTGAAAATACTGTCGTCGAAGAAATACAAAAAGGGTATTATCTGAAAGAAAAAGTTTTACGACCTTGTATGGTTAAAGTTTCAAACTAGTTAATTTAAGGAGGAAGATTATAATGGGAAAAATTATCGGTATTGACTTAGGAACAACAAACTCCTGCGTAGCGGTTATGGAAGGCGGGGAAGCTGTTGTCATCCCTAATGCGGAGGGAAATAGAACAACACCATCTGTGGTAGGATTTTCAAAAACTGGCGAGCGCTTAATCGGACAGGTGGCCAAGCGTCAATCTGTTTCTAATCCAGATAAAACGGTCAGCTCTATTAAACGCCACATGGGTACTGACTTTAAAGTGAGAATTGAAGATAAAACTTATAGCCCACAAGAAATTTCGGCAATGGTTCTCCAAAAGCTTAAAACGGATGCCGAAGCTTATCTCGGTCAAACCGTTACACAAGCGGTTATTACGGTACCAGCTTATTTCACAGACGCGCAGCGTCAAGCGACTAAAGATGCTGGAGCGATTTCCGGACTTGAAGTTCTGCGGATTATTAATGAGCCTACAGCTGCAGCACTGGCCTATGGCCTCGACAAAAAAGAGGATTCAACCGTTTTGGTGTTTGACTTAGGAGGCGGAACTTTTGATGTTTCAATCCTCGAATTAAGCCAAGGCATGGTTGAAGTGAAAGCAACGAGTGGTAATAACCATTTGGGCGGCGACGATTTTGACCAACGTTTGATTGATTATATGGTAGCTGAATACAAGAAAAGCAATGGCGCTGACCTCTCGAAAGACCGTGTTGCCCTTCAACGTTTAAAAGAAGCAGCAGAGAAAGCCAAGATTGAACTTTCTGGTGTTACTAATTCCAATGTTAATCTGCCGTTTATCACCATGACGGAACAAGGACCGCAACATTTGGATATGAATATTTCTCGTGCCAAATTTGAAGACATTATCTCAGACCTCGTAGAATCGACCATTGGACCTACACGTCAAGCTATTGAAGATGCCAAACTTTCCTGGGACAAAATTGATCAGATCATATTGGTTGGTGGATCTACTCGTATCCCATCTGTCGTAGAAGCTATCAAGAAATTAAGCGGAAAAGACCCACACAAAGGGGTTAACCCAGACGAAGTGGTTGCCATGGGTGCTGCTATTCAGGGTGGGGTTCTCAGCGGAGAAGTGAAAGATATGATCTTGTTGGATGTTACCCCGCTTTCCTTAGGGATCGAAACCCTTGGTGGAGTATTTACCCGGATCATAGATCGTAACGCAACAATCCCAACCACTAAATCCCAGACGTTCTCAACGGCTGCAGACAACCAAACCTCCGTTGATATCCATGTGCTTCAAGGAGAACGCGAAATGGCGAGTTATAATAAAACCCTGGGACGTTTCCAACTCACCGGCATTCCTTCTGCACCACGCGGCATTCCACAAATTGAAGTGAAATTCGATATTGATGCCAATGGTATTGTTCATGTTTCGGCAAAAGATGTGGCTACTGGGAATGAACAAAAAGTGACCATTACTTCTTCCACGGGCCTTTCTAAAGATGATATCGAAAAAATGAAGCAAGACGCCGAAGCTCATGCGGATGAAGATAAGAAACTTAGAGAGCTGATCGATGCTAAGAATCAAGCAGATTCGCTGGCTTATCAGACTGAGAAAACTTTGAAAGACTTCGAAGGTAAGGGTGATGCGGCTGAAGTTGAAAGCATCAAAAAAGCCATTGAAGATCTGAAAACGGCTGCTGTTTCTGAAAAACTAGAAGAAATTAATGAAAAAATTGAGGCTTTAAATAAAGTATTGCATCCATTCGTTGAAAAGATGTACAAAGAAAAAGCGGCTCAAGAGCAGAATGCAGGGGCTCAACCTGGAGCAGAAGCGCCTAAAAAAGATGAGGATGTCGTGGATGCTGAATTCACAGAGGTAGATAAGGATAAATAGAGTTTGCTGGTGTAGTGCAAATACCATAGTGCGGGGAAGGTGTGATGTTGCTCCGCTCACCCACAGCGCCGTCGCTATCATGCTTGATTACGAAGAAACCTTTGGGTAATACCTGATGTGAACCATTGCCCCGCTGGCGCTTCGTAATCTAAGCATGATTTATCGCGACTCTGCTGGATGGGTTCGCTACGCAACATCACACCTTCCGGGCTGAGGACGGAACTTGGCACTAGACCGACGCAAGTTGGGCTGGGAACGGTGTGATGTTGCTCCGCTCACCCACAGCGCCGTCGCTATCGTGCTTGATTACGAAGCGAGCAACGGCAAAACCTTTGGGTAATACCTGAAGTGAACCATTGCCACGCTGGCGCTTCGTAATCTAAGCGCGATTTATCGCGACTCTGCTGAATGGGTTCGCTCCGCAACATCACACCTTCCGGCAGGAACGTAATTGGCACTAGACCGACGCTAGTTAGGCTGAGGATGGATATGGATTAGAGATAAAGGTCTAGGGTGCAAAGGTAGTAATGCCTTCGTGCCCGCTTTTTGAGTGTATTAACGGATACATAAAATTTCATTATACTTGATATTTCCTTGTACTTGAACTGGAAGGATCATATAATACTATAGACCTTTAATAAGTCAGAGCGGTTGGACAAGTAGGAGTGATGGAGGAAAACATGAAACGTGATAATTATGAGGTGCTTGGTGTTGATCGGTCAGCCAGCGAACAGGAAATAAAAAAAGCGTACCGAAATTTGGCTCGTCAATATCATCCAGATGTAAACCAAGGGGATAAGTCTGCGGAAGAAAAGTTTAAAGAAGTTTCAGATGCTTATGATGTTTTGAGCGATCCGGAGAAAAGAGCGCGGTATGACCAATTTGGTCATGCAGGAACAGATCCCAACCAGGGTGGAGGATTTGGTGATGCTGGGGGCTTCGGGGACATCTTTGATATGTTTTTCGGCGGCGGCGGACAACGGCGCGGTGGTCCACAACGAGGTGCAGATCTGCGTTATGCCATGAACTTAACGTTTGAAGAAGCGGTGTTTGGCGTCGAAAAGGAAATCCAAATTCCGAGGGATGAAACTTGTACGGATTGTCAGGGTTCTGGAGCTGCTCCAGGAACGCATCCGACGACGTGTTCTCAGTGTCGTGGCAGTGGGCAAGTTAATGCAGCCCAACGCACGCCTTTTGGAGTAATTCAAACGGCACGAACGTGTCCAACATGTCACGGCGAAGGGCGTATTGTTAGTAGCCCTTGCTCAACATGCAATGGACAAGGGAAAGTCCGTAAGACTAAAACGTTAAAGATTAGTATTCCACAAGGTTCGGAAGATGGTTTAAACTTAAGGCTCAGTGGAGATGGCGAAGCAGGAGCCAAAGGTGGGCCCGCAGGAGATCTTTATATCGTTTTACAGGTTAAACAACACAAGTTCTTTGAACGTGAGGGCAATGACGTTTATTGCGAGGTACCGATCACCTTTATCCAGGCGGCTTTGGGCGCGGAAATTGATGTTCCGACTCTTGATGGGGTAGTTAAGATGAAAATCCCCGAAGGAACTCAAACAGGTACGATCTTTCGGCTTAAAGGGCACGGCGTTCCGCATCGTCGAGGAAGCGGTCGCGGAGATCAGCATGTTCGGGCTGTTTTGACAACGCCGAGTAAACTAAACGAAAAACAAAAGAAACTATTGCGTGAATTCGGGGACGCAACGCCTGATCATCAACAAATGGGTAAAAAATCGTTGTTTGAAAAGTTCAAAGAAAACCTCAAGGATGCGATGGGGTAAAAGGAGCATAATCAATGGATTGGCGTGAAGTGGCGGTAACAGTTTCATCTGAAGGAGAGGAAGCTGTTGCCGATCTTTTTTATCAGTTAGGCTTACCAGGTGTCAGCGTGGAAAATACAGAACTTTTGTTAAATTATATCGAATCTGGAGCGTGGGATTACCATGACTTTGGGGAAGTGAAACTGACCGGGACGTCTGTGGTGAAGGGTTATTTTTCAGAGGACGACGAGCTGGCGGCAAAACTAGAGAAGCTTGATCAGGGAGTTCATGAATTGGTTCAGCGTTTTCCGGATTGGGTTGTTCAGGCTAAAGGCATCTCTTTGAAGGAAGAAGATTGGGCAACAGCTTGGAAGGCCTATTTTAAACCAATCCGTATTGGCAAACATTTTATGATTAAGCCGACTTGGGAGCAGGTGGATCTTCTGCCTGGAGATGTTGTTTTAGAGCTCGATCCTGGCATGGCCTTTGGCACGGGGACCCATCCCACGACCACGCTGTGTTTAAGGACATTGGAGAAGATTGTTAAATCGGGACAAGACGTGTTTGACCTGGGGACGGGTTCGGGAATTTTAGCGATTGCAGCTGCCAAACTTGGAGCGAAGGTAGAGGCGGTGGATCTTGATTCTGTGGCGATTAGGGTGGCCCAGGAAAATGTCGACCTAAATTGCGTGACAGATCGGGTCCGGATATTGCGTGGAGACTTAGGGACTGTGCTCACGGGGCAGGCGGATGTTGTGATCGCTAATATTATTGCGGATGTTATTTTAATGCTACTTCCAGATTTGAGACGCATATTGCGTGCGGAGGGTGAATTTCTAGCTTCTGGTATTATTGAAAATCGAGCCGGAGACGTAGAAGAAGGCTTGAAGGAAGCTGGTTTCGAAATTGTGGAACGCCTAGAGGATGGCGGATGGATTTTATTTCGAGCAAGGTGGGCTAAATGTGCATCGTTTTAAGATTACAGAGCTTGGAAAAGATGTCTTTTGGTTACGTGATTCAGAACGTGATCATCTCGTACGGGTGCTCCGACTTTCCCCTGGGGATATTATTGTAGGGTTTGATAATACCGGGATGGAGTATACCGGTGTCGTTGTTACGATTGAGGACAAAAGTGTAACCTGCAGGGTTCTCAGTACGAATCATCCTGATGTGGAGGCTCATACTGTTGTGTACATAGTGGCAGGGCTCTCAAAAGGGGAAAAAATGGAATGGGTGATCCAAAAAGGGACTGAACTGGGCATGGAAGGCCTCATTCCCTTGCGAACCAAACGTTCTATAATGCACCTAGAGGGAAGTAAAGCGCAGGAGAGAGTCATTCGCTGGCAAAAGATTGCTGCAGAGGCCTCGAAACAGTCTCATCGGGTTAGAGAACCACAGATAGCAAAGATTTGTGATTGGCAGGATTTAGCGGTGCATTTGCCGAAGGGCACACAATGGCTTATTCCTTATGAGGAAGAAAAAACTCAGCGTTTAGCTTCGGCACTTATTGCGATGGACCCCAAACGACCGATTGCAATACTTATCGGCCCTGAGGGGGGATTTGATCAGGCAGAGGTGGCCTCGGCCCAAGAGAAACTTGGAGCCCAGAGCGTTTCATTAGGTCCGCGAATTCTTCGGGCGGAAACGGCCGCGCTAGCCGCGCTGACGATGGTTCTGGCGCATTTTGGGGATCTCGGGTAGAATTGCAGAAATTAATAGCTAAGAAATGCTTCAGAGTATATACTATGT
>DATMYU010000130.1:0-2665 GCA_035560775.1 Desulfosporosinus sp. | reverse complement strand
GTTTCTTACTATCTACATATGCGTAGTATATACCCAGTAAATGCCAAAAGCCCACCTCCAATCAAAGAAGTGGGCTTTCGCTATGCCTATTTATGCCGGCTGCGGAACTGGATCAACTACCGGCCGTGACTCATCCTCTATAGTGACTACCGGTTCCTGCACCGGCGCGGTATCCGTCGGAACGTTATTCCCAACAGTCATCGGTGCCGGCACACCTGGCCCCATCTGCTTCATCACAAAAACCCCTGCCTCTGCAGTACCTCGAATCGCTTGCTCTAATTCAGGTGTAATCTCTCGACCTGTTAACTTAATCATATTTATAGCGTAATCCGTGGCCTGCTCCTTACGTAGATCTGGCGGCAATTGACCGCTATTATAAAGTTGTTGTGCCGAATGTACCCCGGCCTGTGTAACCTTAAGGACCATATCGATAATATTCTCGACAGGTGCTGGAATGAAAGGCTTAAGGGCTGCATTGGTCTCTACCGCAGTATCAACGATGGAATCTGCCGCCTGTAGTTGTGCCCCTGGATCCTTGCCCTGCTTGACCAGCAATTGGATCCCGTACATTGTCCCGAAGAAACATACCAGGGCTAGGATCGCGATTAATAAGGTTACGGTTTGGACAGACATTTCAATTCCTCCTTCGTTTTTGGGCAAAATGTAAAGCGTGACAATTCGCCACGCTTTACCCTAGATACTTTTTAACTACCGCCGCAGTGTCATATTTATCATAGCCCGACAGCAGGATCTCGTTAGCGTGACCGGTAGTTGATCCACCAACGACGATTAACTGCTTTGCACTCATGGCATCGGCAGGGACCAAGCGATCCGCGGGACGAATAAACATGGCACAATTACCATTCTTGGCAGCTACATCGGTCCCCGCCCAGTAATCCTCCTTGGAAAACAATAAAACTGCTACCTTCAACACGTCCTCCTCCTTCCCTTTCGCTGTAACGCTCACTCCAAAGTAATCCCCAATCCCCTGAGCAATCGCCAGAGCAGCCTGATCCATCTTGGCCAAGATCGTGGCCTCTTCGGCATTAATAAAGCCATACTCCACCAAGACAGCTGGCATATCGGTCCACTTGCACACGTACCAATTCGCAAATTTAACTCCGCGATCTACCATGCCGAGTTGCGCGGCCATCCGGGAGCGAATGGCCTTGGCCAGTTTCTCTCCATCCCCTTTGGGAGCTACAGCGTATACTTCGTTGCCGTAAGCCTTTACTGCAGCTGAGTTGTTGTGGAAGGCGACGAATACTTTACCACCAAGCGTATTGGCTACGTTCACTCGATTCTTAAGGTCTAAGGCCTCACTGTAAGGCGCTGGAGCACAGAAGTCTTTGTCTGTGTCCCTGGTAAACTTCACGCGGAATCTCCCTGTTTGATTGAGATAGACGGCTGTTTTCTTTGCCAGCACAAGCACGTTGTCCTTTTCTTTGGTCGTTAGCCCCACTGCTCCCGGATCCGCGCCCCCGTGTCCTGGGTCAAAAACTAGATCATAAATTTCATTACTCACGTTACTCACCTTCCCTATTTCCCAAATACGCTAGACAGAAACTCTGGATTTACATTTTGCCCTATTGCAGCAAGAGTTAGGATAACCGCAATAGCCACTGAACCCTTGATAATCCATTGCCCGCCAGCTGTTGACCAGAATGAAACCTCTTGCTCCTCTAGCTCCGTCATGTGGACTTCCGTAAGCTTCACGCGCTGAGCCTCAAGTTCGTTCACTCTCTTGTCGATCGAGGCCATGGCTATATTTTGATCCTTCATTGCTGCCTGCTGGTCCTTCATGGCCGCCTGCTGGTCTTTCATGGTTTGGACTGACGTCTCCTGCAACAAAGTAAGCCTTATGACTACCTCTTTCAGGTCCACAAGGCTCTCAGAGTGTGCATTCAGGCGCTTATTGTCTACTTCAAAACGCCTTACAATTTCGTTGTGTTTTGCCTCACACGCATCTTTGTTCACTACTGGCTCAGTCATTTAGCCACCGTCCTTTCGTTGCTAACCATAAAAAAATAAGCCCCTACGGCTTTCAATCAATATACCAAATGTTTAATCAAGCGGTGGATTGCGAGCTGGGATAATCACTCGGTTATCTCTCCTTTTGCGCATAAAAATAACCGTCGATTGACGGTAAAAAAGATGCCCCAAGCGCTAGGCTATGGGCTTTATTATAGGGAGGTTCGCTTTTGCAGTCTTTAGCGAAGGTGATTTATGTCGTGTAATGCGTCTACTGCGAACTAGATAAGGTGTAATATTTTTATGGCCAGGAATAATCAAAGTTGGCATGGGCCCTACGTTGTCTTAGACGAATGCAGTGCATTGGATTTTAAGTTGATTTTAATTTGGTTCGGTTTAAGCATTCTTATTCTTAGGAATTTAAGTAGGGGGTTCTCTATCAATAGATTAAAGAAACTCCCCACAGCAAAAGTAATCATTACAATAAAAATCATTGTTAATGTATACCCAATATAGTGTGATATCTTCAACTTACTGAATAATAAAATAACTACAGCTGATACTGGTATGTGGGTTAGGTAGACAGAATAACTCACGTCCCCAAGAAAATCGCTGATTCGTGTTGTTAATATACTTAGCTTTTTACCCGATGTAGCTCCCAAGATAATCATTACCGAACATACTACATAAAGAT
>DATMYU010000129.1:0-10023 GCA_035560775.1 Desulfosporosinus sp. | reverse complement strand
ATTTTAATCCCATGTGCTTATTTTGTCAATAAGTTAGATAAATTTAATTCAAACGGCTTTCGCTTTATATCTAACCACAAGGCACGGCCCTCACATAAGCAGCCAAAAGCACTACAATAGTTGCATTTACACAGATAGCTGTCTTGATAATTATTCATTTGCTTTACCTCCTCGTAATTAAGTGAGTAATTCCCCTTCTTCTAATCGCTTACCGATATGTATTGAGAACTATGTCATAGATATCCTCGATGGCTCTTAAACCTCCATTATACCCTGCATAACCGCAGTTAAGGATTAACCGATAGTTTACTGGAACACTTATGATCAATAAATCGGCGTTGATCTCCTTTGCCAGGTCTCTATCCCAACCACTCCCGAGGATCAACGAACGATGCTTGCTCTGGTTAGCCCGAATCTCCTCTTGGACTTTACCTCCATCAATACAAAAGATTACATCTGCAGAACGTTTCTCAGAGATATTCCGAAATTGTTCCCGGATCGCTTCCTGATAGATTTCCGGTGTATCCTCGATGATATACTGCGCCGCCGGAAGTATGCCTAGCTCATTTAATAAGTACTTGGCAAACCCAATGGCATAGCTAGAGTCCAGGATAGTATAGAACGTTCGGGGTAGTCCATAACGAAATTCCAGCATAAAATCTGCGGTTCGTTCGATAAAGGAATAAAATTTTTCTTCCTCGCGAGTGATAAAATCTTCGGCCTTCTCTTGATCTAACTTCCCAAAATCAACCACATTTCTGAGAAATTTGGAGGTCTCAAGTCCGCCTATCGGAAGGTAGGGGAAATGATAGTAAGGAGTCTGATATTTCTCTTGCAAATGTATTGCTATCTCTAGTCCAGGCCAGGCCGATACTACGATATTGAACTGGGCTCGAGGTATGGTCAGCCACTCTTGTATCCCTCCAGAATCTGTTCCAAAAAGAACATTCACCGTCAGCCCAATGCCTTCTAAGATGCGTTTTAGCTCCCCAAGATTGCCATTCCAATAGGGATCTTGATAGGGAATGGTCGCAAAGACATTGACAAGTCCTGATATTTTCTCTTCCTTTTGTTCCGCATATTTATCCACATACTGGTCGATGATAGCCTTAATAATCCCATCATGACTGGCATAGTTATTACTCTTAAATCCCCCGGTTTCTATATAGACTATCGGTTGGCCCAAATCTTGAAATTCCTTGGTGACCTGACCCACATCATCCCCGACCATATCAGAAGTGCATCCTGTGAGCACCACGTACAGGTCAGCATCAATCACCTTCAGTGAGCCGTCAATGACCCCACGCAGCTTATCTTCACCCCCAAAAACGATCTCGGCTTCGCTGGAATTTGTGCAAGGAATGGTATTTCCCCCAGCATACCCTTCACCCTGCCCAATAAGTGCTGACACCTTGCCGCTACATCCTGGTCCGGCGTGCACAATGGGAACAGCCCGTTTAATCGCCACAACTGATTGTTGTGCACCTAGGGCGCAGGAATATCTGGGCTGCTCAATAAACTTTGACATGTTTGTCCCCTCCCAAAAATGTGTATGGATCTTGGTCAAGCCACCACTTGGTATACGGCATCGTACTGTGTTTCGCCAAATTGGTTACAAATTCTGTATTATCCAAAGTCTCCAGGACCCGTTCCGCATAATTGAGCAGTCCCTGGTAGGCAAATCCGAAATGTTCATCCCCAATCAGCAGGGTTGGAATACCAAGTTTGGCACCCCAAAGAGTCATCCCGCCATGGCGGGCAATCATAATATCCGGCCGAACTCTTTTTAAAATATTGACCAACTCATACGCTTGCTTATTGCAAACATTGTAGTTTGAGGTATCACCGTAGGTCTTGACCGCGTGATCCAGCATATCCGCCCCAGCATCCCCATTGTCGTAAACTGGATCATGGTGAAAAATTGCTGCCCCTTGAACCTCTAGCCCAAGTTCTCGAAGCAAGGCGATCAACGCATGACCATGGGCCGCTCCCGCTGTAATATAGCAGGTCTTCCCCTTCAGCTTGGCACGATATTCATCGAGTTGTGGTAAGATTCTTTCTGCTTCCGATCTTATTATTTCTTCTACTTCTGTTTCTTTGCCAAGAACCTTGCCCAATTCCCTCAGCCAAGCATCCGTTCCTGCAATACCATAAGCCATAGGCGCCTTAATCTCCGGAACTCCGTAAATCTGTTCCAGAGCCGCGCCAAGATAAGTCCCTAAGGTTGGACATATCTGGATGGATGCAGCAGCCTCGGAGATCTTCTCCAATTGTTTAACCGTGGAGAAGGGAACGATATAGTCCGCTTCATAGCCAAGCTTAGCCAACAGTTCGGTAAATATATCACTACCCCAGAAATTGATTATATTGACCTTCTTGCTCTTCTTCTCCGGGGGCTTAACGATTTTTCTAACGATGGAGTGATACGCTGAGTCAAAGCCACTTGTCCAAATTTTCGATTTAAACCCTTCACAATAGCAAGCAACGACAGGAATCTCAAGTTCTTTCGTCATATTCTCCGTAACACTCTCCACATCATCTCCCATAATACCCGAGGCGCAAGATGTCGTGACAAAGATAGCATTAGGCTGAACTCGCTCAAAGGCTGCGCGAATGGTCTCCTCCAGCTTCTTGATCGCACCGAAAATAGTATCATTTTCTTCAATATTTGTACTAAAATATCGCCCAATGACTGGTGGCAGGTCTCTCTCCATTTGTCCCACCCGATAGACAAAATTAAAACCAAAGAAATCTCCCGCGCAGCCAACTGGTGCATGATTAACAATGGCCGCATCTTGAATCATAGACAACTGGCAAAAGGCATTGCCAGAACTACAACCCATACACTGACTGAAAGAACGAGAGCAGTCATGTAAATTTCCTGAATTACCGCACTTTACAAGCTGCCCTGCTGTCCCTTTAAAGCCTGTAATTGAACCAAGTCGTGATTCTCGGATCATAACTTCTGGGGCTTGAATATTTATTTTACTCATAGAGAACCCCCCTCTTTGTGATACGTAGTAAACTCCCATACCTCTTCGTGCATGGGAGTTTATGTAGAAAGATATTTAAAACTCCCCCATAGTTGCGCCGGAAAAAACTAATTTTCCCTAACTACAAGATTTGGTACAAGACTTGGGTTGATCACTGTCAGTATGATTAGCTTTTGAATTAGGCACTGGCTCCTACCGTCGTGGTATAAATTTTTTCTAATAGGGTAAGAGCACCACGATAACCAATATAGGACCGAGATATGACGACCTCATAGGATGCTGGAAAACCGACTTCTACTATCGAGCCCTTCAACTCTTTTACTAGGTCTCGTTCCCAAGTGGTGCCGAAAATGATAGGCGGTTTATGACCGAAATCCGCCTGTCGAATCTTCTGGTGAATGATGTAGCTATCTTCCTCGAATTCGACATCTGTGAACACATCGTCAGCAATCTTGTGATATTCTTCGCGAATCCCTGCGCGGTATTCTTCCGGTGGATTTTCTGTGATAATTTGTTTGCCAGGAATGATGCCCAACTGGTTAACCAGGAACTTGGTTAAGGCAAGATTGTAGGCGCTATCCCCGATAACCGCAAACTTGGCCGGCAATCCCCACCAGTACTCAGCGTAGAAGTCGGCAAAACCCTCCAGATAGTAGTAATAGCTTGCTTCCTCTTTCTGTATGAAGGTCTCGGCCTTGGTGGCATCAAGTCCGGCAAAATCAACTACCTTGCGCAAAAAGGCACTTGTTTCCATCGCTCCAATGGGAATCACGGGAACATGTAGGTAGGGTTGCCCATATTTTTCTTCCAGGTGCTGGGCGGTCTGAAGACCTAGCCAGGGAGAAAGCACCAAATTGAATTGTGCCTTGGGAACGTCCTTCCACTCCAAAACTCCCTGAGATTCTTGACCAAAGAGAATGTTGACTTCGAGGCCAACGCCTTCCAAGATCCTTTTGATTTCGGTAAGATCTCCGCGCCAGAAGGTATTGTGAAACGGGAGCAGCGTCCAGACGTTTACAGAGGCTTGCTCCCTGGGACCATCATAATCTCCTACGAACTGATCAATGATAGCTCTCGTCACCAGTTCGTGACCTGTAAAATTGTTTCCCTTGAATCCGCCTGTCTCGGCATAAACAATGGGGATGCCTCGATTTTGAAATTCTTTGACCACCGCTCCTACGTCATCCCCTACCAGATCGGCGATGCAGCCCGTCAGAACAACGAACAAATCTGCATCCAAAATCTTAAGCGAGGCCTCAATCAGCTCTCGTAACCGATCAGTACCACCGAACACGACATCGTTTTCCATGGAGTTTGTGCTAGGCACGACGGCACCGCCCCCGTATCCCCCTCCCTGAAAGCCGTTGTAAAAAGCGACATTCATGAATTGCTTGTCGGCACAACCAGGACCGCAGTGGACTATTGGGATTACCCCAGGGATCGCAGAGGCACTATGCATGGCAGCGATGGAACAGACATAGCGGATCTGCTGAATGGAGTTTGACTTTTTCGGTTTGAGGGCAATTGTTGATAGATTTTCATTCGCAATTTCAATATTTGACATATCATTTTATCTCCGTATTCAATAGATTTGTTTCTCTTGCCAGTAAAAATGGATCGCCCTGATTGAGCCACTCCTGTTTATAAGGTAATTTGACATGGGCCGCCAGATCTTGATGAAACTTTTTGTGTGCCAAAATATCCAGAATAGTTTCGCCAAGATTGATGATCCCCTGGTAACCCAGGGCATGGTGCTCGTCGCCTAAGGGTGCAGCCGGAATCCCCAGGCGCGAAGCCAGAGGGGCTAGGCCATTATGGCGAATGAGAATAAAGTCTGGGTTTACCCTTTGGAGCAGCCCGTAGAATTGGTACTGCTGGCGATTACTTACACTAAAATGGGTAACATCCCCATAGTTCTCCACCAAATGGGAAAGAGAATCCTCGCGGGGATCATGGCTGTCATAGACCGGATCGTGATGAAACACGAGTGACCCATCCACCTCGATTCCCAACTCACGAAGCACGGAGATCAAACCGTGGGCATAGGATGAACCTGTGGCCACATAGCCCTTTTTGCCTTTGAGAAGCTCACGCAGTTCCGCTAGGCGGGGTGCTATCCGCGCGTGTTCCTTGGCGATGTAGGCTTCTGTTTTTTCCTCGCGATGTGTGATTCGTGCTAGTTCTCGGAGCCAGGCATCCGTGCCTGCGAAACCATAGGGTTGGGGTGCTTTGACTTGCGGAACGTCAAATTCTTGTTCCAAGCCTGCCGCCATATACGAGGATAGCGTGTAACAAAATCCAACAGTTGCCGCCGCTTCGGAGAGTTGTTCTAAATCATCCACGGTGGCCAGATCGACTACAAAGTTAACCCGAAGTCCGAGTTCCGCAAACATTGGGGTGAAGACATCGGAACCCCATAAATTGATGACATTCACCAAGTCCTCCTGCTTTTTAGAGCTCTTGCGGACAATTTGCCGTATGATACCGTGTTGCACCGCATCGAATCCTGTACTCCAATGCTTGGATTTAAAACCTTCGCAGTGCAGGGGAATAACAGGAATCTTGAGTTCCGCTTCCATTTGACTCGCTACACCCTCTACATCGTCGCCGATGATCCCGGTGGCGCACGAGGTAGCAATAAAGATGGCCTTAGGATTGTTGCGCTCCCAAGCATCTCGAATGGACTGTTCAAGTTTGGCAACCCCACCAAACACCATGTCTTCCTCTTGGAGGTTGGTGCAAATTATGTGTAGATTTTCCACCGGCAAATTGCGCATCGCGAGACCATTGCGATAGATGGAGTTGTAGATCACCTGACCTGCCCCACAGCCGATAGGCGAATGTTGAACAAGCACAGCATCTCGTACGTTGCCTGCCTGACATTCCACCATTTGCTCACTGCAGACAGACCCTTGAGTAAAAGGCCCCCGGAGTTCGCAGAGCTTTTTCCCGCCCTGGGTCTCACAACCTCCACATAGTGCGGCGGATTCCTTGGAAAGTTCGGAGGCCTTACCGTCCCAGCCAATGACGGTGCCGAGCCGCTGTTCGCGGCTTACCACTACAGGCGTATCAAAATTAATCGTCATGATTACATCCTCTTTCTGCTAGGGTTCATCCCAATAATGGTTATTCGAAGGCTTTTACAAAAGCCTGATCGAGATCGGCGATCAAATCCACCACATCTTCAAGACCAATCGACAATCGGATGGTTTCTGGAAGGATCTCTGCCGCAGCTTGTTCTTCTGGAGTCAATTCTCCATGCGTTATTCTCGGGGAATTTATGATTAGGGACCTGGCATCTCCAACATTGGCGTGATAGCTAAAAATATGCAAAGAATTTATGAACTTATACAGTTCTTCTTCACTTCCCTGGAAACCAAAGGTAAAGACTGAGCCCGCTCCTTTAGGAAAATACTTGGCTGCCAAATCTTTATACTTGCTGTCTTGGGCGGACGGATGACTCACCCAACTCACCTTGTCCTGATTTTTAAGATGTCTCACAATCTTCTCGGTATTTGTGATCTGTTTATCAATCCGTTCTGTCAGTGTTTCAACCCCTTGTAAAATTAAAAATGCATCAAAGGGACTTAACGCTGCTCCTAAATAGGCTAAGTAATTAAAGCGGATTCTTGCAGTAAATGGACTCTCTGGAAATACTTCCAGGAAACTTCTCTCTCGTCCAGTTTTTAGTTCTTTAAGAGTATATTGAGGCTCTTGAAAGTGAGTAAATTTTCCATTAGCCCAGTCAAATTTTCCATTTTCCACGATCAGGCCACCTAAAGTTGTTCCATGTCCAGCGATGGACTTAGTTGCCGAGTAGATTATGATATCCACACCATAGCTGAACAAATTAATGAGATAGGGTGTCGCAAAGGTGTTGTCCACGACTAACGGAATATTATTATCATGGGCTACCTTCGCAATGGCTTCGATATCCAGTAACGTCGCGTTGGGATTGCTTATGGACTCAATCAATATGCCTTTAGTCTCTGGTCTGATGGCTTTGCGAAAGGATTCGGGATCGTCCGAGTTTCCGACCAAGTCGATTTCTACACCAAATTTGGGGAATATTTTTTTCAGGCTGTCAAAGGTACCACCGTAAAGTCTGGGAGTCGTGAGGATCCTTCCGCCACCCTCTGCTAGATTAAGTAAAGTATAAGAAACTGCTGCCATGCCTGAAGCAAGGGCGATTGCAGCAGTACCCCTATCCAATACCGCTATTCTCTGTTCTAAAACGGTGACAGTCGGATTACCTATTCTCGTATAAAGATAGCCTAGTTCTTCCAGAGCAAGTAATCTTTCCGCTCTTTCAGCGCTTCCTAAATCAAAAGAAGCGGTCTGATAAATTGGAACAGCTACTGCATAATTATGCTCTTTAGAATCATAACCAGCCCGAACTTTAAAGGTATCAAACCCATAATTAGTATCTGCCATTCCTCATCCTCTCTTTCACATTGCGTATAATTAAGTAAAAAATATGCATATTCAACCTCATGGCTTTCGAATATGCATATCCTTTCGAGCTATATCTTCTGCTAAAGAAAACTTGGCCGGCGCCCGAAGACACTGTCTTCGCACGTATTAGTCATTCTGTCAGCCGCAGGCGTCAGCGACCGCCTTAGTTGCCCTTATACCACCAAATTATACTACTCGTAACTTATACTTTCTGTTGCATAGATATTAGAAAAGACCAGCCCCTAATTCTCATGAGAAACTGGCCCTTTAGACACATTCTCTATTGTTCTTGAAATAGTGCCGTACTCAAATACCGTTCACCTGTATCGGGCAAAATTACAACGATTAATTTTCCTTTGTTTTCTGGGCGTTTTGCGATCTGCAGGGCTGCAAAAACAGCTGCACCAGAGGAAATTCCTACTAACAATCCCTCTGTTTTGGCCAATAACTGACCTATTTCAAAAGCTTCCGCATTTTTCACTTTATAGATCTCATCCACTATAGCGAGATTGAGCACGTCCGGAACAAATCCTGCACCAATACCCTGAATCTTGTGCGGCCCCGGCTGACCCCCAGACAGTACGGGCGAATCAAAGGGCTCGACTGCAATTACTTTAAATTCAGGCTTACGTTTTTTAATAACTTCACCTATGCCAGTTACAGTCCCACCAGTACCCACTCCACCTATAAGAATGTCAACTTTGCCATCGGTATCATCCCAGATTTCTTCAGCCGTAGTTGCTCGATGAATTTCCGGGTTAGCTGGGTTCTTAAACTGCTGGGGAATAAAGGAATTTGGTATTTGGCTGGCCAGCTCCTCCGCTTTACGAATGGCACCTTTCATTCCATCGGCACCCGGCGTAAGAACCAGTTCGGCGCCATAAGCCTTGAGAAGAGAACGCCGTTCAACACTCATCGTATCCGGCATCGTTAAGATTAATCGATATCCTTTGGCCGCAGTCACGAAGGCTAAGGCGATTCCTGTGTTACCACTGGTCGGTTCGATAATCACACTATCTTTAGTCAACAGACCCTTTTCTTCGGCATCCTTAACCATGCTATAGCCAATTCGATCCTTGACACTGCCACCAGGATTAAAGGATTCTAATTTAACAACTACCGTAGCCTCCAGATTTGCGGCTGTACGCCCAAGTCTCAATAAAGGAGTCTTACCAATTAAGTCGGTTAAATTATTATAGATCTTTGACATTTCTTCACCCTCCTAAAATCATTAAATATTGGCTGCAATGCTACGCACTTCACCAGTCTCCATGGCTAAAAGCTGGTCAGCCCAGGTTGCTGCCCAGGCACGCAGATCCTTGATCTCCAAAGGGGCTGGCACGTTTGACACCGTATGCTCGGCAATCGTGTTCGCTAATTTCATATAAATTTTTGCTTGTTCCGAATCAGGTGCCGCCTCAATAGTCGTTTTACCTTGTAGTTCACTCTTGGTAACAGTTACTGAACGAGGCACATAGCCAACAACCTGTGTCTTTGTTCGCTCGGTAAAATCATCTATAATTGCTTTGCTGTAGCCTTCATTTATAGAGTTGGCAATCACTCCACCCAGTAGTGCGCCCCCTGAATTTGAATATTTCTGGATTCCTTTAAACAAGTTGTTAGAAGCGTATATCGACATGAAGTCAGCCGAAGATACGGTAAACACGTGCTCGGCAATTCCTTCCCGGATTGGCACAGCAAAACCACCGCACACTACATCCCCCAAGACATCATAGATGACTATATCAAGGTCTAATTCTTCAAAGACCCTAAGTTGTTTCAATGTCTGAACTGCAGTGATAATTCCCCGCCCGGCACAACCTACCCCTGGAGCAGGCCCCCCAGCTTCTACGCAATAAACACCTTCAAACCCTTGAAAAATGACTTCTTCCTTTTTGACTGAATTATTTTCTCGCAGTGTATCTAGCACGGTTGGTATGTATTTTCCATCACGCAGAGTGTTCGTTGAGTCACTTTTTGGATCGCAACCAAATTGCATTACCTTATAGCCAGACTTGGCCAGCGCTGCACTAATATTTGAAGTGGTCGTCGACTTCCCAATACCGCCTTTACCATAAATAGCAATTTGTTTGATTTTTTTCTTAGTCATCATCATTCTCCTCTAATTTCCATAATTTTTAGCGTTAATGCTTAACGGTTTAACCATGGGAAAACGTCTCTAGTGGCTGGTCATAAAGATCTGCCGCAAAATCTTTCCCTGAGCCAGGAATACCGCAGGCATCTGCCCTGCAATGCAAGCAATGTCGAAAGACTGGTAAAAATTCTTCAGCAGCCATCCGGGCAGCGTCTAGTTCCTCACAATTTGGTTGGCGTAGGAACGCCATCTCATGTTGGGGAATAAGCGGAATGATATTAATCAGCGATGCCCCGGCTTCAGCTGTGGCTTTGGCCACTTCAGCAACGCTCTTAGTGTTTACGCCAGGTATTAAGACAGTATTTATTTTCACCACAACGCCCAGTTTAGCAATTTTTTGAATGCCAGAAAGTTGAGCTTCGATCAAGACACGAGCAGCGTCTTCGCCTGTCATAAACTGACCGTTGCTGATTACGTGAC
>DATMYU010000128.1:0-3144 GCA_035560775.1 Desulfosporosinus sp. | reverse complement strand
ATGGATTGGGAGATTCACAATATATACAATTAATTGAAAAGTACGAAAAAATTAAATGAAGATATTTGTCTGGATGTACTACGACATATCATGCCTGTACCAATAGTGTATGAGCTTTTTCATGCCCGAACAGGCCGATTTATAGTGATTTTGTATTTATCTAAATTGACATTAACCCATTGCTATAAGCTGGCGTTTTTTTTCCACAGCTTCGTCAAACCAGGTTATATTCCAAATGTCGATGAAAATAGTTTCACGTTGTTCTTTTAAGAGGGCAGACCTCATCGATTTGTCGGGGCGAGCTAATGTATAGTGACTTTCAGCTAAGTTTCAGTGAATTTTCAGCTGAGCTTCAGATTGTTATAGGATAATAAGGGTGTTTTTCAAAACTCTTGCTACGATCGGATCCCTTTCGCTAGGCGGTAGCCCATTACCACCGGCGTATGAAGAGTAACATCGAAAAGATAAAATTCGGAATGAGAAATTTTACACAAAAGGGGTCGATAAAAATGATCTTACATTATTTGGGGAATTTGGGGAGGAAATTATTTAAAATGCAAAAGGGGAGCGTACTGAAAGAAGTATGCCTAGCATTAGCAATGTTGCTTTTTCTCGTAAATATCAACGTGCAGCCAGTTCTTGCCGGAACAGCCCAGAATGAGGCATATGTTCCGTTAACGACTAGTAACGTCACCCCACTACTTAGTGATAGTGATGTTATAAAAACACGTGATATTGAACCTGATAAGCAACTGGATATAACTGTGGCTCTGAAGCTTCGTAATAAGGACGACTTGAAGCGAAAAATAGATAAAGCTCGTGCTGAAGGAGTTCTAGGACGGGTTATGAGTGACCAGGATCTGGAAGATGGCTTTTTGCCAGATGAAAATGCTCAAACTAAGGTCGTTGATTATTTAACGTCCAACGGGTTAAAGATTATCAAAACCTATCAAGGGCACATGGCCATCCAGGTTAGTGGTACTGCTGAAGAAATTGAAAAGGCTTTTAATGTAAGTCTTAGTTATTTCTCAGAAGACGGAAATGAGTTTTTTGCCAATAGCACGCAACCACAATTGCCAGAAGAGATCGCGGGATTAGTTGAATGCGTTGCAGGTCTCAATAATTTGCATTTTAAACCCGCATCTTCTTGGCAAGATGCAGTGACTTCTATGACTGCGAATAGCACAACTTCCTATACGCCTCAGCAAATTCAAAAGGCCTATAATCTCACGACAGCATACAAAAACAACATTAATGGACAGGGTGTAAACCTAGCTATTGCAACGTATTATTCGTTTAAACAAAGTGATATTACATATTTTTTAAATCAATTTGGTATTTCCGGAACGAAGTCCATTCAAGTTATCCCTGTGGACGGAACTCCCACCTATGACGCGAGCGGGTCAGGCGAGACTACTTTAGATATCGAATGCGCATTGTCCAGTGCACCGGGGGCGCAACTCATGGTGTATGATGGGGCCGATTCACTTTTAAGCACAGGAATTGATCTATTTACGAAAATTGTGGATGATGGGAAGGCGGACGTAGTTAGTTACAGCTGGGGTCTAGAAGAGCGTTATTGGGATGCGTCCCAAATATCCGCGATGAATAACTTGTTTGCTGCTGGTGCAGCCAAAGGGATGACATTTCTGGTCGCTTCCGGAGATGCTGGTAGTTCTGAAATTAGTTATCCAGCTACTGATCCTTATGTTACTTCTGTAGGTGGAACGACTTTGAATCTAGATTCCAGTTCGGGTTTGATTTCTACAGAAGGCGGTTGGAGTGGCAGTGGTGGAGGGAGTAGTACTCTTTTCTCCCAGCCAACTTGGCAAAAAGCTGCTTTGAAGTCATCTAGTGGGAATCGTCTGTTCCCAGATGTGTCACTGAATTCTAATCCGAAGACTGGATACAGTATTTATTTTGGAGGCAATTGGTATATATATGGCGGCACAAGTGCTGCAGCTCCGGAATGGGCGGCCATATTCGCTTTAGTTGACCAGAGTAGGTCGAATAATGGATTGGACCCTATAGGGTTAGGCAATTCAGCCTTATATTCATTGACTGATCAGTCGGTATTTCATGATATAACAAGTGGTTCAAACGGCGCTTACAAAGCGAGTGCAGGCTATGATATGGTAACAGGTCTGGGTTCTGTTGATGCCTGGGGCCTTGTCAAGGCCCTATCTGGCCTCACAGACGGAGCAGTACCGGCAAGTGTGACTGACTTGAGTGTAAGTAGCTCAAGTGCAACTGAATTAGATTTAACCTGGAGTACCGTAAGCGGAGCAACAAGTTATAAGGTTTATCAATCCACGAGCGTTACAGGAAACTATATCTTAGTAGGAACTAGCACGACAGCAAGCTACAGTGATACAAACTTATCGGAAAGTACCACATATTACTATAAAGTAAGTGCGGTCAATAGCAATGGTGAAGGACCACAATCCAGTGCGATAAAAGGCATTACAGCCACGAAGTTGACTGGAGTAGCGCTAAATAAAATTAGCACAGTGCTGGATATAGGCGCTAGCGAAACCTTAATCGCCACAGTCTCACCAGCCAACGCAACTAATAAAGAGGTTACTTGGGATTCGAGCGATCCGTCTATAGCAATAATAGACTCAACTGGCAATGTTACAGGTATAAAAGCGGGCAAGTCAGTTATCACTGTAACAACTGTGGACGGAAATAAAACCGCAGCATGTTCAGTTGAGGTCAGCGCTAATGTGCTTCCAGCCCAGCAAGACATATCTCTGGACAAAGAATGGCGAATTACATTTAGTCACCCAGTAGATTCAAGTGCACTGCAGAGTAACATTTTACTATCTAGATTAGACACTGCAACTAAGGCAGAGGTCCAAGTAGATATCACACTGGTTATCGATCCAGATAATTCTAAGGTGGTTATCGTAAAACATGCTACGCCTTTTGTCGCTGGGGCTAGTTATAAACTATTAGTGAATGTTGGAGTCAAAGACGTGTCAGGACAATCATTGTCTAATTCAACAGTTTTATCATTTATGACCCAACCGTAATAATCGAAATTATCTGCTGGGCTATGGGGAAACTGGTCGGTTGGTGCTATTATAAAAGAAGAGCTGCCTACGTTGTAAGTAGCTCTTCGAGCATTAGATAAGAAAGAAT
>DATMYU010000127.1:0-5482 GCA_035560775.1 Desulfosporosinus sp. | reverse complement strand
GATTATGACATCTTATAAATGAGAGGAGGGCTAGAGATGCCAACCCGTCAGAAATTTGATGATGACTTAGAGGAACTGCGTTTAAATATTTTAGAGCTAGGGAAGATGGTAGACGATCGAATTGGTCTTGCCGTTAGCTCTATGGTTAATCAGGATTTGGAAGTAGCCAATTCCGTCGTAGTGGGGGATCTTGCTGTCAACGATCTACAAGCAATCATTGAGAGTAAATGTATTCTTCTGATAGCTACTCAGCAGCCCTTTGCTCGTGATTTGCGTAAGCTTGTCGCTGGTTTTAAAATCTCCATCTACTTAGAAAGAATGGCTGATTTATCCGTTGATTTGGCAAAAATAACGCTCAGAATAGGTCGAGATAAGTTTATCAAGCCCTTAATTGACATCCCTAAAATGGGTGCCTTGGTGCAGGATATGCTAAACAGTGGACTTAGAGCATACATCCAAGAAGATTGTGATGCCGCCTCAATGATGGCCCAAATGGATGATGAGGTTGACAGACTTTATGCTCAGGTTTATTATGATCTGCAGGTCTTAATGATGGAAGATCCCAATAAGGTAACTCAAGCTAATTATCTGCTCTTTGCTGGTCGGTTTACGGAGCGCATGGGGGACTATTGTACAAATATTGCTGAAGAGATTGTCTATCTTTGTTCTGGTAAGAGAGTGTATTTAAACGAGTAGTATGGAATGATGAATTCCATAAATAGAAATAAAAAGGACGAATCAACCCTCATGGAAGGTAAGTAATGACTTGCCCTTCCGATCTAAAGAAAACTTGGCTGTCGCCAAGCGCTGGCCAAGGATGGCCGAGTGTCCCTGTAGCCAAGGATGGCGAGAAGGGACCCGCAGGCGCCGGCGGCCGCCTTAGTTGCACTTATACCACCCGAATTATGCTACCTGAAATTTATACTTTCTGTATAGGTACAGAGAAGCCCTGAGTAATTAGGGCTTCTTTTTTTCCGATTAAGGGGGGACTTTAGAAAAGGTCGTTGAACGTAGCGAAAAAGCCTCTACATTATAATTTTTAAATTTTATGAGGATAATGCTGGATAATTTCCCGGGATTCTTGCCACACTAAGATGCATAAAACAAAGTGAGGTGAGGGTATGAAAATACGCGTTAAATCCTGGGGGAGCATTCTAGCCATCGGACTGATCATCAGCATTGCCCTTTCAGGAATTGCGTATGCGGCTTTGGGAGACCGTTTACTTGGCAAGGGGAGCAAAGGTCCTGAAGTCACGGAGTTGCAGAAAAAAATGGCTCAGTTAGGTTATGGAGTAGGAACAATCGATGGAAAGTTTGGCTCGACAACAGAGGCGGCAATAAAGCGTTTTCAAAAGGACCACGGGCTAAGAGTGGATGGACTGGCGGGAACACAAACCATCAAGGAATTAAAGCGCTTAACTGCGCAAAGTACGAATGCATCCGGGAAGTCTGTTGGTTTCAAAAACATTGACACAAACCTTTTAGCCCGTTGCGTAAATGCAGAGGCACGTGGAGAACCATACACTGGGCAAGTTGCGGTAGCTGCAGTAATACTTAATCGTATTGCAGATCCGGCATTCCCTAAAACAGTTGCTGATATCATCTATCAGCCTCAAGCCTTTTCAAGCGTGAATGATGGCCAAATTAATTTGCCGCCTTCAGCATCCGCCTTACGTGCTGCTCAAGAAGCGGTAAGCGGTACGGACCCTTCCGGAGGGGCTGTTTTCTTTTTTAATCCAGCCAAGACGAAAAATAAATACATTTGGTCACGACCACAGATTAAACAAATCGGAAATCACATGTTTACAAAGTAGGGGGACAGGTATGAATAGAAAATTTTGGATCGGAACTTTAGCGGCAGCTTTCTTGATCTCCCTGGGCTGGGGCTTTAATGAATATCGCCTGGCAGGAGATTATCGTCTTGTCGCAGAAAACAATAACCACCGTGCTTTGAGCGATTTCGCTAGTCATCTTGACCAACTGGAGACGGATATGGCGAAAGGGGAAGTAGTCAGTAACTCCAACCAAAAGATTCTCTACTTGAGCCAAATCTCAAGTAAAAGTGATGCAGCGCTCAAGGATTTCGCCCAAATACCAGCTGATCAGGCAGGGCTTAGTTATGTGGGCCAGTTTTTAACTCAATCTGGTGATTTTGCTAGGACATTGGCACAACAAATCGCTAGTGGTGGAACAATTTCTGCAGAAGAGGAAAAGACTCTAAGAGACATACACGAGCGCCTCGTGCCAGTTAATCAAAAAGTTCAAGATATAATGACTAGAATGGACACGGAAAATTTAGTTTGGACAGATCCGGCTCCGACGTTAAGGCAACGTTTAGGCTTTGGTGGAGCTCAGATTGCAGAAGCGGCTGCGGATGGGTCGGAAGCCCCCGCCAAATCAGTAAGGTCTGGGTTAGACCAGTTGGATGCGAGTCTGCAAAAGCTTCCTCCATTTTCATATACCGGAGAATACGCTACGCGTGTTGTTCCCAAGCCGTTAGGGCTCCCTCCTGGTAAAGTAACCCGTGATCAAGCACAAGCTGTCGCGCGGGATTTCTTGAACAAGGTTGGCTACCCGAATGCAACGCTGAAATTCACAGGGGAGTCGCAAGCCGCGCTAGGGGGTTATATGTGGAAGTATAAAGAGGCCGATTTGGAGGTTAGTCGCCAGGGTGGAGTTATAACACTCTACCGTGATCAGCGTTCGATCGAACCAAAGACACTGAGCATCGAAGAAGCTTCAAACAAAGCAAAGCAGGCTTTACAGACCTTAGGTTGGCAATTGGTGTTGACATCCAGTGAGGACTTTGGCTCGTATGTTCAATTCGATGCTGTCGTTGAAAAAGATGGGGTTAGGATTTACTCGGATAAGGTACGTTTGATGATCGCTTTGGATAATGGTCAGCTGATTGGCTTGGATGCGGCACCGTATTACTCGTTTCATCATTCGCGAACCTTCCCAGCAAAAATAACGCTGGAGCAGGCGGTACGCAAGTTGCGTCCGAATTTCCAGGTCATAGAGGGCCGCCTGGTGGTCATCGCTAAAAGCGGAAATCAAGAGGTCTACAGTTATGAGTTTCGCGGTCGGTATCAGGGAGAGGAATATCTCCTCTACTTAAATGCTTCTACTGGTGCCGAAGAGAAGATCCAACGGATTATCAAGACACCACGTGGCGAATATCTCCAGTAGAATTAGCCGGCAAGAATAAGCGAGAGGAAAAAATTTCCTCTCGCTGTTGTTTATCTTATGGAGGTAATTAATCGAGAGTAAGGAGGAGTTTTTCCATGTAAGCGAGAATAGGCTCATTAATAAGTCATATAAAGAAATAGGGTGAAACGGCATGCGAAGAAACGTGACCATCCAAATCAATGGCAAACAGAAGTATCAAAAAGGGCATGAAGACCAGCAGGAATTGATGACTGTGGGAACGTATTATGAACGAAACGGTGTTTTCTATGTGGTCTATAAAGAGTGTGATAGTGAAAGTTCAGGACTTGAGGGTATTACAACGTTTTTAAGTGTTAAAGATGGGGTAGTTGGTTTAAATCGTCAGGGCGCGGTCGATAATAAGCAAGATTTTAAAAAAGGTGTGCTCAATCGCAGTATATATACCACTTCCTGCGGAAAATTATGGCTAAGTGTTATGCCCCACAAGGTAGAGTATGACTTGACAGTCCGTGGGGGACGTATTAGTCTAGAATATGATCTATTTGTCGATGATAATTTGGTCAGTTATAATGAGCTGTTGATAAGCATAAAGGAGGATCTCCCCCAATGAGTCTCTATGAGGGCATAAAAGCACGGATTACGGATCAATTAGTAGAAGCCGCAAATTCTGCGCAAGCGGCTGGAGAATTAAATTTTACGGAGTTGCCTAGTTGTGTTTTGGAAGAACCAAGAGAAAGGCAACATGGAGATTTAGCAACCAATCTGGCAATGGTATTGGCCAAACAAGCGAAACGTTCACCTCGCGAGATAGCTACCACTTTAATTAAACACCTAGATACAAATGGAACGTGGATAGAATCTTCTGAGATTGCCGGAGCCGGTTTTATTAACTTTCGTTTAAGTCCCTCATGGCTTACGGAGGTCATTGGCGAGGTAGTAAAGGCCGGGGAAAGCTATGGCCAAGTGGATATCGGAAAGGGTCAAAAGATTCAGGTCGAGTTCGTGAGTGCCAACCCCACAGGGCTGTTACATATGGGGAATGCCCGAGGGGCAGCCTTGGGAGACAGCCTAGCCTCATTACTCTCAATGGCAGGGTATGAAGTATCCCGTGAATTTTATATTAATGATGCCGGGAACCAAATCCATAATTTTGCCTTGTCCCTGGAAGCCAGGTATTTGCAACAATTAGGACAGGATGCCACTTTTCCTGAAGGGGGATATCATGGCGCGGACTTGATCGAGACGGTAAAAGGTCTTATTGCCAAAGTCAGAGATAAATATCTTTCAGTGGAGCCGGCACTTCGACGCGAGTTTTTGGTCAGGTATGCCTTGGACGAAAAAATGCGAGACATCCGGGAAACTCTGCATGATTTTGGGGTTGAATATGATGTTTGGTTTAACGAACAGTCCCTACATGATTCGGGTGCCGTTCGCTCAACGATGGAAGACCTCGAAAAAAAGGGCTACATTTACGAAAAGGAAGGCGCGCTTTGGCTTAAGTCCACTTTGTTTGGAGATGAAAAAGATGAAGTGGTGGTTAGAAGCAATGGGACGCCAACTTATTTTGCTGCAGATATAGCGTACCATCGCAATAAATTTGAGCGTGGATTTAACAAGGTTATCAATATTTGGGGAGCTGACCATCATGGCCATGTGGCTCGGATGAAAGGAGCAATGTCTGCTTTAGGGTATGATGCGGACAATCTTCAAATTATTCTCATGCAACTCGTGCGGCTGATCCAAAACGGTGAAGTGGTCAGGATGTCTAAACGTTCTGGTCAGTATATTACGTTACGTGAGCTGATGGACGAAGTTGGAAAAGATGCAGCACGCTTCTTCTTTAACCTGCGGGATCCTGATTCTACCGTAGACTTTGACCTTGATCTGGCAAGAGCGCAGTCCTCAGATAATCCAGTTTATTATGTGCAATATGCCCATGCCCGTCTGTGCAGTATCCTGCGACAAGCTGAAGAGCTTGGTGATACTGGAACACCTCCGCTTGAAGAGGACTTATTACACCTAGATAGCACGGAAGAACGGGATCTGCTCAAGAAAATAGCTGACCTACCGGGCGAGATCACTGTTGCAGCACGTCTCATGGAACCTCATCGCTTAGCCCGTTATGTTCTAGACTTGGCCGCGCTTTTTCATACTTTCTATAATAGCCAGCGCGTGCTTGTTGACGACGAGGGACTGCGCCGGGCTCGTTTGAGCTTAGTGCGTGCTGTGAGACAAGTTATTAGCAATGTGTTGAGTATTCTGGGAGTAAGTGCTCCAGAAAGAATGTAGATTAATATTTTAATAATTTATGTTT
>DATMYU010000126.1:0-2761 GCA_035560775.1 Desulfosporosinus sp. | reverse complement strand
TATATATATAATTTGTCGAATCCTTTATTTAGTGTTATCACGGTGACGCTTAACCCGGGTGAGGCGCTTTGGCGAACAATAGCGTCGCTTGAAATTCAGCAGTTCCATAATTTCGAGCATATAATCAAGGATGCAGGTTCTACTGACGGAAGTCTAAGCGAGTATGTGCGGCGTACAGAGAATTATTCTACTCGTGTTATTTGCATGCCTGATGCTGGTATTTATGATGCAATGAACCAGGCGCTGGAGTATGCAAATGGGAAGTATGTATTGTTTCTGAATGCAGGGGATAAGCTTTTTAGTTGTGATGTCTTAGGTGAAGTCGCTCAAGTAGTGGAGAAGTATCCTGACTTAGGAATTGTTTATGGTGATTATTTTTCAGAGCCACTAAATTTAGTTGTTAATAGCCCAAGGAAATTGAGTCGATTTTTTCTTTATCGTACGACACTCTGTCATCAAACGATTTTTGCGAAAAATAGAGAAATTGAAGAAATCGGGGGATTCGATATATCATTACGAGTTCTTGCGGACTATGATCTTTTACTTCGCATGAATTTAATAAGTAATATATCATGTTTTTATATGAATAAAGCATTTGTTTCGTACATGGGTGGTGGTTTTTCTACTAAGAGCGATAACGTAAAAATTGCTATACAGGAGGCAGTTATGCTTCGTCATAAGTATTACCGATTAGTGGATCGCTTGCTCTATGGTGCATTAAGAGCACTTACTTTGCCGAAATTGCGAATCATGCTCATGCAATCCTCGAGTCTTTTGTCTTTACAAAAAGTTTATACAAGAGTAGTCAATATCTTGAATAGTTTAAGTTAATTTTGGCGGGAAAAGAAATTATATATGCATATTGTGAAAGAAAAAATAGTTATGCTTGGAGTTGCCGTGCCAGAAGATGTTATGGATAAGCTTATCGAAGTTGATCATAATCCTCAAATTCAAACTCATAAGCTGTCATGGGCAATCATAAGAGGCATGGAATGTAATGGTGAAATTATAGATATCATATCTACTATTGCTGTTAGTGATTATCCTTCGGCAAATTTGATTTGTTCGGGTTATCGTAAGTGGGATCGAAAAAATGGAAGTGATAATTGGCTGGTTCCCTTTATTAATATTCTGGGATTAAAGCAGCTGACAAGGTTTATAAGTAGTTTTTCTTTTCTTCTTTGGTGGTCAATCAAAAATTTTGGAAAAAAACGTCATGTGCTGATTTATGGCCTGATTAGCTCGCACCTTTATGCTGTTAGGTGTATAAAATTACTTTTCAGAACAAAAGCAACGATTATTATCACTGATCTGCCTGGATTGGCTGTAGCAAGTGACCCTTGGTGGAAGCGTATTTTGCGGCCACTTGATTCTTCTCTGGTTCATAGTGCCACACAATATGCTGATGGTGTAATTGTTCTTACTCGTCAGATTTCTGAGGATTTTGTGCCCAAAGTACCTGCTATGGTGATGGAGGGTATTTTATCTGTAGAATCAGAGGAGATGGCAAAAAATATAAGAACAAAACTCAATGATACTTCAAAAGATTTTATAATTCTTTATGCAGGCGCATTGGGTAAAAATTACGGTATTCCTTTGCTGCTTGATGCTTTTGTAATGTTGGTTGGTGAAGATTATAGATTGTGTTTTTTTGGGCGAGGAGATATGGTAGATGATATCAGGTGTCGGGTAAAAACAGATTCTCGTATTTCGTTATCAGAGGATTTTATTTCCGCAGAGGATTTATTTATAAAATGTCAACAGTCTACCGTCTTGATTAATCCTCGTCCGACAAACGAAATATTTACTCGTTATTCTTTTCCTTCTAAGATTATTGAGTACATGGCAGTAGGTAGGCCGGTAGTTACAACGCAATTATTGTCAATTCCATCGGATTATCATCCTTACTTGATATGGCTTGATCAAGAGACTCCAGAAGCTCTTGCTGCACTTTTTGAAAATCTTCGGAATGGTTCAGATGAACAGCTCTGTGAGATAGGAGAAAAAAGCCGGGATTTTGTTATTAGGGAGAAAAATTACCGATATCAAGGTAAAAGAATCGTTGATTTTATTAAGCAGATTAGCTCAATGTAAGTATAAATGGTTTTTAGTGTTTTGTTAGTCGATGGTTGAAATCAAGAGTATTTTAGATTTAGTAAGCAATTTCTGCTATCTAGTTCCGAGAAAGATTCTTTAAATAGTATAGATGTTCATGTTTTCAATTGGAACTAAAAGAACTGACATTATATGCAAAATAGGCTGCGGAATTCTAATTAATCGGGTTTGTTTAATGGGGTTGATGTATCCATGGAATTCATTGAACAGCAATAAAATAGGCTTGGAAACTATAATTATGCCGATCCAGTTTTCAGACAACGCGCTTGACTGCGCCTTTTCGATTGTCCTTTGCCCCGCCGCATTTCCAGCTCTGAAGCGTCTGAAGAGCGATCCCGACCACCTGACAGGCCCTGCTGTACCGCGCTCCGTTGTCATGAGCTTCTTCAATCAGCTCGATGACTTCTTCCTTGTAATCTTCAAAGATCTGTCGTCCTCGTGCTCCTTCGTAAGCGCATCGAGTTTTTTTTTCAACACCAGCAAGGCCGCTGCTTCGGCAAGTGCCTTCTCCTTGCGCAGAAGCTCCTTTTCAAGCTCCTTGTTCTTCTTCCGTAAGGCTTTGAGTTCCTGATCCTTTGGATCGGGTTTCTTGTCGATCATTTCACGTAGCTCCTGGTCCCAGATGACGAGATGTTCCGAGTGTATA